>QCRB01000051.1 GCA_003209425.1 Prochlorococcus sp. AG-459-E08 | reverse complement strand
ATTCTTCTATGTCTAATTCTTTTCCAAACATTTAAGAATGCCCTTTTTATAAGAAAAATTTCTCCTCGTGATAAATTACTATCATCTAATTGCCCATCTTTTTGACGCGAGTAAATAATATTAGATATTGTTTCCAAAGCTTCTTCATCAGATGCATTAATATTCATAGCTCTTAAGGCTGCTTCACATCCATCTGCAAGCATTAAAATAGCCGTTTCTTTTGACTGAGGAATAGGGCCTTTATATCTAAAATAATATTCTTTAATGTCGAGATTTTTTTCTTTAGCTTTTTGAAAAAAATATCCCATTTTTAGGGTACCTTGATGTTCAGGGATAAAATTAGCTATCAGCTTAGGTAGTCTATTTTTTCTTGCAAATTTCAATCCTTCATCTACGTGTGCCTGTAATACTTCTGCACTTTTAATCGGATCATCTAATTCGTCATGTGGATTTCTTAAACCATCCTGATTTTCGATAAACCAATTAGGTGCATGTAATTTGCCAACATCATGATATAACGCTCCAGTTTTAATTAGATCTATATCACCACCAATCATTCTTGTGGCTTCCTCTGCTAAACCACATATAAGTAAGGTATGTTCAAAAGTACCTGGAGCTTCAAGAGACAATCTTCTAATTAGAGGTTTCTCCTTATCAGCTAATTCGAGTAATCTTGCTTTAGTTAATAGTCCGAATGTCGATTCAAAAATAGGAATAAATAAAATAGTGAAAAGCATTACTATTGCCAATAGCAAGGAATCAGAAAATATATCCCCATTAGCTAAAACAAAATCTTGATTATTAATAAAAGTTATTTTATCTTTACCTATCAATATCCATTGACTCAAAAACGATCCTATAGGGACAAAAATTGATAGTTGAAGTAACTGAGCTCTATTTCTTATTCTTCCTCCAAGTAGAGATACTACTGAAGAGCAAACTAATAAAATAAAAAATAAATTATTATCTATAGCAACTGCTGGGTCTGGCCAACTAAAGCTTGCTATTGATACCCAAGTTAAAGCTGTTATGCTTCCCATTCCTTGAGATATTATTAATGCCGGTGGGATTATGATAGATAATGGACTTATTGTTGCAGCTAAGACTAATTTCGTAGATTGTACTGCTAAAAGAAGAGAAATGATCAAGAAGATTTGTCTTGAAGAAATTGTGGGATTCTCTTTTTTTGAAACTAATATCAAAATTCCAGAACTAATAAGTATTTCAGTAAAGGTCAAAAACCATGAAAAAATATCTGCGACACTTAAAGGCGAGATAAGAAGTAGTTTATAAGAAGAAATTATTGAAATTAAGATACATACTAAAAAAATTATGAGATTATCTATCCTTGAAATCTTAATTGGTTGTTTTACTGGGACTTGACTTCGACTCCACAGATAAAACAATTTCTTTAAAGTAGTTGTGATGTTTTGCACAGAATATAAATAAATCTATTTGAATAATTTAAAATTATAGGCATGCTAGGTGTAAAAAGGAGATGTTTTTCTAAATGTCATTAAAATTAGACGGTAAAAAATTATCTCTTGAAATTGAAGAAAGATTAAATGACTATATTTCTAGTAATAAAAAATTTGCAAAAAGACCTCCCGGTTTAGCTGTAATAAGAATAGGGGATGACCCTGCAAGTGGTGTTTACGTTAATAACAAGGAAAAAGCATGTTCAAGGATTGGAATAAAGAGCTTTATCTTTCATCTAAGAGATAGTGTAGAGCAAAAAGAAGTTGAAAAATTAATAATCAAACTTAATGCTGATAAGGATATTGATGGCATGTTGCTACAACTTCCCATCCCAAAAAAGTTTGATGAGCAGAAACTTATCAGCACTATTAATCCAAGCAAAGATGTAGATGGATTAAATGAGATAAACATCGGTAAATTAGTAAAAAATGAGCCTGCTATGAAATCTTGTACACCAGCAGGGATTATTAATTTATTAAGATCCCAAAATATACCAATTGAAGGTAAGAAAATTGTTGTTATTGGAAGAAGTTTGCTCGTTGGGAAACCCCTATCACTTATGTTGTTAAATCTAAATGGCACTGTAACAATGACTCATTCAAA
>QCRB01000050.1 GCA_003209425.1 Prochlorococcus sp. AG-459-E08 | reverse complement strand
TCCACTCTTTTGAGGATATTGCAAGGACAAAATACTCCAGATAAAGGCGAAATAAAAATAGACGGTGAAAATTTATATAGATCTAGAGCTCTAGTGGCACTTATGCCTCAAAGAAGTTCTATGAATTGGAAGTTTCCCATTACAGTTGAAAAATTGGTATCTCTTGGTCAAATAAAGTATTCAAAATCAAGAAGTAATAACCCCTTTCAAATCAAGGCTCTTCTAGAATATCCTAATTCTTGGATTAATAAATGTTGTGAATTAGAAGCGACAATGCAAAGAGTAGGAATTGCTAATTTGGCTAATAGAAGACTCGATTCTCTTTCAGGAGGACAGCAACAAAGAGCTCTATTAGCAAAAACTCTTATGTCCCCTGCAAAAATATTTCTTCTGGATGAACCTTGTGCGGCATTGGATCCCCCCGCAAAAGAGGACTTCCTGAAAATTGTTCGTCAACTAGCAGATGCGGGACTTTCTTTGCTCGTAAGTAGCCATGATTGGGGCGAGTCTCTAAATAACTACGATCAAGTAATCGTTCTTGATAAAAGTGTTTTAGCAGTTGGTAGTCCTGATCAAATAAAAGATAAATTAGATGCGATAAACATAAGCTCTATAAAGGAAAATAATTTCTGTGATTAGAAAATGTTCCTTATTAGTTTTGAGCTTGATAACAGTTTTGGCAAAGGCCGAAATATTCAAGTGTATGAAACAAAAGTTGAAACTTTCTTGGATTTTTTTTAGGGGTATGAATATCTTTAACAGGACAACCTTCCATTTTCGAGGTCTCTCCGCATTGAACGCAGGTCAAATGATGAATATCTCTGTCTACGGGAGTGTAAAGAACCTCTCCTGTTGGGAGATGTCTAGAACGAATTAACCCATGCTTTATCAAAATTTGCAGATTTCTATAAACAGTGGTCAACCCCATAGATTTGCCTTTTGTGATCAACTGCCTATGCAATTCTTGACCGCTCAATTCATCCTCGCATTTATTAAGTTCTTCAAGAAGTTGTTCTTGTCTTTTGGTAATGTCAGACTTAGTTACCATTGTTTCCAAAATCTTTTTTTGCCTCGTATTTTTGATCATACCGAATCTTTCGAATAATGTCTTTTATTGATAGCAACTGGTGGTTGGTTCCATTAATAATAACTATATTTTCTGGGATCTTATGCCCAGCGATGGGAACTGTATTAATCACCCATAAGAGATTATTACAAGTTAATTTAATCTCTCATTGCGTGTTGCCTGGACTTGCTCTCGCATTAGCGCTTGGAATTCACCCTTCAATTGGTGGTGTTATAAGTGGTCTTTTAGGATCGGTAATTGCGGAAAGTTTAACCAATAGAAAAAGTGAAAATTATGAAGCAGTTATGAATACTATTCTTGCTGGAATGCTTGGGTTTGGAGTCCTTATTATCCCTCTACTCGGAATAAGGATTGATTTGGAGGCAGTATTATTTGGCGATTTATTGACAGCAAATTTTGGAGATTTACTTAGAACAATAATTGCTTTTTTAGTATTTATTCTTTTAATGACTTTTGGATATGAAAAGGTTGTTTATGTGGGTTTGGATCCAGAAGGTGCATCCGCGAGTGGTATAAACGTTTCTTTATTAAATCTTGCTTTAAGTTTTACAACGGCATTAGTAATTGTTAGTTCAATGTCAGCAGTGGGAGTAATTCTTGTAATTGCTCTACTTTCTACGCCAACTTTGTTAGGGCTAAATAAGGCTCATAGTTTAAGAATTGCAATGATGAGGTCTTCATTTTTTGGATTATGCATCTCACTTCTGGGCTTTATTCTCTCTATAGTCTTTAATTTGTCGCCTGGGCCTGCAATTAGTGTTATTTGTGTCGCATCTCTTTTAATTCCTAAACTTCGTAAATAATTAAATCTTAAATGTCCAATCAGAGTTTAATGCTTGAGCTTCTGGATTGTTTTTTAAAGCTACTTCCATAGCCTCTTTTTTATTATTAGCTATAACAACTTCATCAAATTCCTTTCCATTTTTTTTGAGACTTACTTTGAAACGCATAAAAATTTTTTAATTAATCGAAAGTTAACCGCTAAACAACTAGATTTAAATACTTTTAAAAGTT
>QCRB01000049.1 GCA_003209425.1 Prochlorococcus sp. AG-459-E08 | reverse complement strand
TATTCGTTACTAAGGATGCTAATACATCCAGTAATGAATCCTAATGAAGCAAAAGAGAAAAGAGAGCTAAGTTTTACACCCCCGCAAAACCCCATTAGCCAAAAAAGAATTCCAGTTAATGATGCAGTACTTAAATTAGGCTGCTTTAGTATGAATAAAATTAATAGAGCAAAGGTGATTATTGAAATTAATTTTTTATCATTCTTTATAAGATTCCAATGAGCGAAAAGGTTAGAAGCTTCTAGAATCAAAAAAGGTTTAATTAATTCAGATGGTTGGAGACGCAAATTGCCTAGCACTAGCCATCTTGAAGATCCGTTAACTGTAATTCCAGTAATATTGGTTAGTAATATTAGAAAGAATAAAATAAAAAAAATGATTCTTGAAAACTTTAAAAGATTTCTAATGTTAGTATTCAGAACAAAATAAAATATACCAATTCCTGGAATTGTCCAAATAATTTGTTTTTTTAAGAAGTAAGCCCAATTTCCCATTTCTCTACTAGCCACCCACCAACTTGATGATCCAAGAATGCATATTCCTAATATTGACCAAATTCCAATAAGAACAACGAGGATTTTTGCCTCATAAGGCCATATCGTCCAAGGTAAGGGAAATATAGACTCTTTTAAATTGATTAGATATTTTTTGTAATTAGAACTAAAGGTTTTTTTTCTTTTAGAAATTCTTTTATATTTTATTTTTTCTTGACTTATCTCCAATTTTTTAGACGTATATGTACTATTGAGACGTTTAATTGAGATTTTGCCAAGTCTTTTATTAACGTTTTAAATTGTTAAAGCAATTAAAAAGATGACTTTTCATAAATTTTATTTTTGGAGAATATAGTAAAAAATGACCTACAGATTCATCATAAATCTTAAGAATTAACTTTTTACAAAAAAAAACTAGCAAAAAGACCCCTCTCCGTGATAGATTCCGTGGGTTTATATACTTACTTCAAACCATTTCAGAGGGGTTTCTAACTATGTTCACATCAGTGGACTCAAATAGAAAAAAACTTGAGCATCCTTCTAGTGAGAATGTTCAATTTTCGCAACCCCTGGATAATTCGATCAATAAAGAAAGTAAAACTGGCATTGCCTATCAAATCGATAGTTTTCTCTCTCAAAATGATGAATACACAAAATTACAATTAACAATTTTTGGGATTACTTTTATTGTTTCTATTTTTTTAGCATCAATGACTGGAATTTTTTTCGGATTTACCTTTGGTTTTAGTATTTTAATAGGTGCAATTGCTGGTATTTTTTACCTACGTTTACTTGCTAAAAGTATTGGAAAACTTGGTACAGAATCATCAGGTGTATCAAAATTGCAACTATTAGTTCCAGTTTGTCTCTTTATTTTTGCGAGCAAGCTAGGATCTTTGCATATTTTTCCTACAATGATAGGTTTTTTTATTTATAAACCTTCACTCATTTTTTATTTTTCACGTTCTTAAGTAAATTTTTATTTAAATCAAATGTTCTTTAATTCCTTGCTAACAAATTTTGCAGCATTAGAAGTTGGTCAACATCTTTATTGGCAAATTGGAAATATCAGACTTCATGGGCAGGTATTTTTGACATCTTGGATTTTATTAGGGGCTTTATTAGTTTTTATTTCTTTAGGAACTAAAAAATGGAAAATGATCCTAAAGGCCTCCAAAACTTGCTTGAGTTTCTCTGGGATTACATAAGAGATCTTGCTAGGACTCAAATAGGTGAAAAGGTTTATAGAGATTGGATGCCATTTATAGGTACTTTATTTTTATTTGTATTTGTTAGTAATTGGGGAGGAGCTTTAATTCCTTGGAGATTGATTAAGTTACCAAGTGGAGAGTTGGGAGCACCAACTGCAGATATTAATACAACAATAGCCTTAGCTTTATTGGTTTCACTTTCTTATTTCTATGCCGGTTTAAGCAATAAAGGTTGGAGATACTTCGAATATTATGTTCACCCAACTCCGATTATGCTTCCTTTCAAAATTTTAGAGGACTTTACTAAACCCTTATCACTCTCTTTCAGGCTATTTGGAAATATTTTGGCTGATGAACTTGTTGTTGGCGTTCTAGTCTTCTTAGTTCCACTAATTCTTCCAATACCTGTTATGTTCCTAGGATTATTTACTAGTGCAATTCAGGCATTGATTTTCGCAACTTTAGCGGCCTACTACATTGGAGAAGCTGTTGAAGAACATCATTAGCTGTATTCCAATACATGCAGACGCTTTTACAAAAGGTCTGTAATCTGGCAAAATATCTAATCGCGTAGGTCTGAAAATATCAGACCCATTCTTAAACGAAAGGATGTCCAAGCGTGTATGACAAAA
>QCRB01000048.1 GCA_003209425.1 Prochlorococcus sp. AG-459-E08 | reverse complement strand
GAATAGTAAGTAACTATTTTTATAAATTGAGTCAAGATACCTTATTTGATAAAGTTTGGGATTTACACAAAGTTGCAAATCTTCCTGGTGGCTCAGATCAAATTTTTATTGGTCTTCACCTCATTCATGAAGTAACAAGTCCTCAAGCATTTGGTGCTTTAAAAGACAAAAACTTAACAGTAAAGTTCCCTAATAGAACTGTTGCAACAGTTGATCATATTGTGCCAACAGATAATCAGAGCAGGCCTTTCAAAGATTATCTTGCTGAACAGATGATTAATACGCTTGAGAAGAATTGCATTGAGCACAATATCAAATTTTTCAATATCGGAAGTGGAAATCAAGGAATAGTTCATGTTGTAGCCCCAGAACTTGGCTTAACGCAACCTGGAATGACGATTGCCTGCGGAGATTCGCACACCTCTACTCACGGCGCCTTTGGGTCAATTGCTTTTGGCATCGGAACAAGTCAAGTAAGAGATGTTCTGGCAAGTCAAACCATAGCAATGAACAAACTAAAGGTAAGACAAATTTGGTGTGAGAATAAACTTTCAAATGGAGTTTTTGCTAAAGATTTAGTTCTTTATATTATTCAAAAACTTGGTGTAAAAGCAGGAGTAGGTTATGCATATGAATTTGCAGGTCCTGCAATAAGAAATCTTTCTATGGAAGAGAGAATGACAATTTGCAATATGTCTATAGAGGGAGGAGCCCGTTGTGGTTATATAAATCCTGATGAAAAAACTTACGATTATCTTCAAGAAAGATTATTCGCGCCCAAGAACAATGATTGGGATGAAGCACTTAAATGGTGGGAATCTCTTAAAAGTGATAAGAAATCAGTTTATGATGATGTAATCACAATAGACGCATCAAAGATAGAACCGACTATTACTTGGGGCATTACTCCCGGTCAAAGTGTAGGTGTTAATCAAAAAATACCTTCAAAACTTGAAATCCATTCGGATGATCAATTTATTGCTGAAGAAGCATATGAATATATGGGGTTTCAACCAGGACAACTAATTAAAAATACTCCAATTGATGTTTGTTTTATAGGTAGCTGCACTAATGGAAGAATCAGCGATTTGAGGGCTGCTGCAAAAATTGTAAAAAATAAGAAAGTTTCAAATAGTGTAAAAGCTTTTGTAGTTCCTGGATCAGAACAAGTTGCTATGGAAGCAAAGAAAGAAGGCCTTGATCAAATTTTCCTAGATGCAGGATTCCAATGGAGAGAGCCAGGTTGCTCGATGTGTTTAGCTATGAACTCAGATAAGTTAGTAGGTAATCAAATCAGTGCTAGTTCTAGTAATCGCAATTTCAAAGGTAGGCAAGGATCTCCCAACGGCAGAACATTATTAATGAGCCCTGCAATGGTTGCTGCCGCTGCCATCTCAGGCTGCGTTAGTGATGTAAGAGAATTTATTAAAAAATGAAGAATAAGTTTCAGTCCCCAATTGGCAAAATATCTCAAATAGTTGGCAAGCCAATAGTATTAACTGGCGATGACATTGATACTGATAGGATAATCCCTGCTCGTTTCTTAAAATGTGTAAGTTTCGAAAATTTAGGTGAATCCGTTTTTAAAGATGATAGGGAGAATCTTAAAGGTAAGCACCCTTTTGATTTGAAATCTATCAGCAATAATTTCTCCAACTTCAGTAAATGCATTCTCATTAAAGCCTCTAGTAGTTAAAGCAGCAGTACCTAACCTTAGCCCGCTGGTTACAAAAGGTGATTCAGGGTCAAATGGAACAGTATTTTTATTTGCAGTGATATTCACTTCACTCACGAGCAAATCAGCAATTTTACCAGTCATATTGATACTTCTTAAATCTAGTAAAACAATATGATTATCAGTGCCTCCACTAACAATATCAATACCTCTATTTATTATGGTTGAAGCTAGAACTTTGGCATTTTTTATTACTTGTTGGGAATAATTAACGAAATCTGGCTGTAAGGCCTCCCCAAATGCAACTGCTTTAGCTGCAATAATATGTTCTAGGGGTCCACCCTGAGTTCCTGGGAAAACAGATTTATCAAATTTCTTTCCAAATTCTGCATCTTTACACAAAATAAGTCCACCTCTAGGCCCTCTTAATGTTTTATGAGTAGTTGTAGTTACTACATCACAATAAGGAATTGGATTTGGATGAAGTTTACTTGCTACAAGACCTGCGATGTGTGCAATATCAGCCATTAAGAATGCACCAACTTCATCTGCAATTTTTCTGAATGATTCAAAATCGATCGTTCTTGGATAGGCTGAATATCCGCATATGATCAATTTAGGTTTTGTTTCTAGCGCTATTTGTCTTATTTCATCAAAATTTAATTCACTAGTTTCTTTATTTACACCATAGTGAACTGCATTAAACCACTTACCACTCATATTTACTGGAGATCCATGAGTTAGATGTCCACCATGAGATAAATCCATCCCCATGATTGTATCGCCAGGTTTAAGTAAACTTAGGAAAACAGCAGAATTTGCCTGTGCTCC
>QCRB01000047.1 GCA_003209425.1 Prochlorococcus sp. AG-459-E08 | reverse complement strand
TTTGGGGACTTATCTTGACGGTTATTCCTTTATTTATTGCTGGAGCATTAAACGGTGATAAATCATTAGGTCCTGTAATTGTTATTGGATTAATAATATTCGGCTTTATTTTTGCAATGAATTCATCAACTCATTCGTACTTGATTTTGGCTTATTCAGATAATGAGAAAGTAAGTTTAAATGTTGGTTATTACTATATGGCTAATGCAGCGGGAAGATTATTTGGAACCTTACTATCTGGCTTATTATTTATGCTCGGTAAAAATGCCACTATAGGTATGCAGTATTGTTTATATACTTCATCTATTTTGATTTTTATTGCTTGGCTTACTAGTTCTAAATTACCTTCCTATTCTTCCAACAGCCTCAATTGATTTTTTTAAAATTTCTCCTTTCAAGGGAACGAAACCCAAGGCAGGAGCTTTATCTTGGTATTCATCGCTGAGCAATTTATAGAATGTATCTTGAATTGCCTTAGTATTCCTTCCATTACCTGTTTCATAAGCAAGTATCCAAGTCAAAGTTGCTATTGGATAAGCTCCTTTAGCAGTAGGATTTGGATTTTTACCAGCCAAGTTCTTATCAAGATTTATTCCATTTAAAGCTATTGCACCTGATTCAGTATTGGGGGTTACGAATTCACCAGAAAGATTTTGAAGTGCAGCAGCCTTAACATTACTTTTAATGTATGACTGGTTTACATACCCAATTGCGCCAGGGGTGTTTTGAATAACACCTGCAACACCAGAATTACCTTTAGCACCAACACCTGCCGGCCATTTTACAGACTTACCTGTACCTAATGTCCAGGTTTTTGAAAACGCTTCCATAGAGTTTGTGAAAGCTTTAGTTGTACCTGATCCATCAGAACGATGAGTCCAAGTCAATTTCCCTGATTTACAACCTAATTCTTTCCAATCTTTAATCATTCCCATAGCAACTTGTACTGCTTGCTCTTGAGTAAGTTTCAAATCACAATCATAGTTATATCCGAAAGCAATAGTTCCACCAACCATAGGTATTTGAATAAGTCCTCTTTTAACTTTCTCTATATCAGAATCTTTCATAGGATCATCTGATGCACCAAAATTTACAGTTTCGTCTATGAAAGCTTTTCTTCCAGATCCAGAACCTACTGCTTGATAATTAACTCTAGGGCCTCCAGATTTAGCTAAGTCAAAAAACCACCTGGTATAAATTTTCGAAGGAAATGATGCACCAGCTCCACTCAATCTTTTTGAAGCCATCGCAGATGGAGAAAGTATTAATGAAATTGCAGAAGATAAAATGAGAGTTTTTTTGAAAATACTCATTAGCCACTTAGATTAAAGTCAATTCATTTATAGCATCAAACAAAAGACGAAATTCAAAGATTAAGAAATACATCAAATTATTTTGATATAATCAATAATTCTTGATATATAGCCCAGCCACTCATTTAAAACGCTTACTAATTGCATAAAAAAGCTGAGCCTGCATTAATTATTACTTAAGGCCACATTGCGACAATGATTGACTCGTAAAAATTATTAGTGTCTTTATGACACTAGGTCATAGCCGGGCGATCCCTGGGCGATCAAATGCTTAACTTTGCAACACTTTGCTGCATATAAGACAATTCTTGAGACCCATTTTGATAACAAATATTTCAAACTAAAGTCATAGCAACACTTCGTTCTCATGGGTACTGTCGCAATTTGCTGATCGAGTGCTTTGGGAGCACTAGGTCGCAGGTTCGAATCCTGTCGCCCCGATCAGTTATAGCAGTAAGTCTCAGCTAATATCTAATTCACGCAAATTATTGCTTCACGCAAAACTCACGCAAATCAAGGTTTGATAGTCCTGATTAGGCCTCACATATTTCTCTAAAAGTACTTATAGCAACATAAATCTCAGTTATGGCTTCAAGCTTTCGAATGTTTGGGGGCACCGCAAACTCCATTAGCACCATTAGTTTTTTAAGCTATAACTTATTTCTTGCGTGATGTTGCAAATTGTATCTTGTTAATTAGAGTAATTTTTATCCGAAATACTTCCGTAATTTTTAAAACAAAAATTAATCGTTTATAAAAAATTACCTAAATTATTACTAAATCTTTTTACAAGGAATCAAAATTACATACCTATTTACCATCACAAATAGTTGTAGTTCTCCCTTTGTTTTGATTCGAAGTAACTAAACTTGGCACTATGTAGGGATTTATGCCATTGTAAATTGAATTAACCCCTCTCCCATTAACCGAAGTATCTACATTTATAGATATATCTTTTTGAACTATTCCCTTAGGAGAATATATTTGAATATTTGAATTACTATCTAATTCAGCGCTATAACCAGTTTGAGATTTATTTATTACTTCAGCCGTTCTTTTTAAAAAATCCTTTTGCCAACCATTTCTATTAAGAACGCCAACATTGGTTGAAACTTCATCAACTCTAAATGTTTTATTCCCTATTTTTATGTTGACAGGTTGAATTTTTAAATCATTTACTGAACCTCTCCCACTTAAATATATTTGACTATCATTAGAAAACGAAGTGGTGAAGGATTTAACCTCCCTACATGACAAGCCAGTATTAAATCCAAATTTAGTCGATTCAATTTTTGGTAAATTT
>QCRB01000046.1 GCA_003209425.1 Prochlorococcus sp. AG-459-E08 | reverse complement strand
CAATTATTAAAAATTCCGTAATCGCTGGAACGATTATATTTTCTGGTTTTGGGCAGGATGTAATGGCTAAAGGGAAGTCATACGTAGCAGTAGAACCACTAGTTTGTGATTTAGTTAAAACAATTGCGTTACCATCTGACGAAGTTACATGCTTAGTAGATAGAAAACAGGATGTTCATGACTTAAAGATCAATCCAAGACAAGCTCAATTACTAAATAGCGCAGACAAAGTATTCACTCTTGGCAAAGAAATGACTCCAAGTATGAGAAATTGGGAAAGTAAAAAGAATACTGTTGTTGTAGGTGTTAGTGCAATAGACGTAGATGATCATTCTGATCATGAAGGTCACGATGACCACTCAGACCATGGCGGACATGACGATCATGCTGAACATTCAGCTAAGGTAGATGATCATTCTGATCATGGAGGTCATGATGATCATTCAGACCATGGTGGACATGATGATCATGCTGAGGGTGCTTTCGAATGGGCAGGTAAATTCCAGCTTTCTAAGGGTTCATACAAATGGTCATTTGAAAAAGTCGATGGCGAATATGCAGATCCTGCAATGAAGATGGTGATTCTCAAATCTAATGACATAGAAGGGTCTGAAGATTTAGCCAAAGAATTATTAGGATCTAAAGACTCAATAAGCAGAAAAAATGATGGAACTTTGATAGCAAGTAATAAAGCTTTTGTTCTTAACTTTGATCAAAGAAAAGAAAGTACTGTTTTTAACGTGGATATCAAAGAAGATGGTGAATATATATTTTTTACTGAACACATGCCTTTTGAGTTTGAAGCAACTCAACACTTTTTTAAAGACGTTTCAAATGGTGATGTAGAACCAATAGCACAAGTTCCAGACGAAGGAGAGGGGCATCATCATCATGACCATGGAGGTCTAGATCCTCATGTATGGCATGATCCACATAACATCATAAAAATGGGAGATCTTATAAGCAAAAGTTTAAAGAAAGATATTTCAGTTTTTAATAGAGGTGACAGAAAACTAATTAATGAAAGATTCGAAAAAGCTGATTCTCTCTTAGAAGGCTTAGATAGTTGGATCGTCGAACAAGTAAGCTCTATTCCTGAGGAAAACAGAGTAATTGTCTCTAAACACAAAGCAATGGAATACTACGGGGATGCATTTGGTTTTGAAACCATTAGTTTACTTGACTTTCTTGGAGACTCCTCAAGCTTAAGGCCAGACAACATAAGTTCTACTTTAAAAATGTTAGATGAAGAGAAAGTTCAGGCAATATTTCCTGAACAAGTTCCAGCATCTAAGTTATTAAGGAACTTAAGTAGACAAAGTTCAGTTCCTTTAGCTTCAAATCAAATATTCGTTGATGGATTGATGATGGATGGTAATACGGTTTCAGTAGCCGTACACAACACTTGTACAATTGTTGATTCATTAGGTGGAAGCTGTGATAAAGAATCTGGCTCCAGTCTTGAGTCTGAATGGTACAAACTTTCAGATTAAATTTTTCTAATAAAAACGGTTTTCATTTCTTATGGTTACTATTATTAAACTATTGTTTATTTGGTAAAAATCATTAAATGAGCGTCAAAGATAAAGTTCCAGTTACTATTCTCACTGGATTTCTAGGTTCAGGGAAAACTACCTTACTTAATAGAATACTAAGTGAAGAGCACGGGAAAAGAATAGCCGTAATTGAGAATGAATACGGTGAAGTAGGGATAGATCAAGGGCTTGTAATTAATGCCGATGAAGAAGTGTTTGAGATGTCAAACGGGTGCATTTGTTGTACTGTTCGCGGTGATTTAATAAGAGTCCTTGGCAACCTTATGAAAAGAAGAGATAAGTTTGACTATGTTTTAGTAGAAACGACCGGATTAGCAGATCCTGGGCCAGTCGCGCAGACATTTTTCATGGATGAAGAAATTAGTTCTGAATTTACTCTTGATGGAATTGTAACTTTAGTTGATGCTGCTCATATTGATCAGCAGCTAGGAAGAAGTGATGAAAGTTCAGAACAAGTTGCGTTTGCAGATGTTCTTGTCCTTAATAAAACTGATTTAGTCTCTGATGATGCACTAGATACTCTTGAATCGAGATTGAGAGATATGAACCGAATGACTCGAATCATTAGAGCCGAGAATGCCCAAGTACCAATCGAAACAGTCCTAAATCTAAGTGCATTTGATCTCGATCAAATCCTTAAACGTAGACCAACATTTCTTGAACCAGAATATCCTTTTGAATGGACAGGTGTTTACGACCTTGCTGCAGGTAAATATGAATTAATGCTAGAAGAAGGTCCCGATCCAGAAATGTCATTAGTAGCTTTCGCTAATCAAGGTGAGAGTGAAGAAGAACTTAAAGATGGTGCTGAATCCTGCGTAAGACTTTATGCAGAAAAAGCTAAAAGCATAGAACCTGGGAATATCATTCCATTTGGAGAACATATAAACCTTAAATTGGAGGATAAAGGAAATAAATCATTCATATTAGATAATGAAAAGGGATCAAAGATAGGTTTATATACACAGCACACTGCTGAAGAATTCAATATGAAAATCATTAAAAGTGAAGACAATAATTCAAAAGAGATCCCATTTAATATTGAAAGATTCTGGCAAGCCGAGCACGAGCACGATGATGAAGTAACGTCC
>QCRB01000045.1 GCA_003209425.1 Prochlorococcus sp. AG-459-E08 | reverse complement strand
TAATTTTTACTTTATTTGTAACAGTTATTTTTAGATTGGTTTTGCAAGGATACCAAACCTACAATATCCAAGCGGTTGGTCAGAGATTAACTGCAAGGATAAGGAGAGAACTTTTTGATCATTCAATATCTTTATCTCTTAAGTATCACGATAAAATGCCTGTTGGTAAATTATTAACTAGATTAACCAACGATGTTGATGCTTTGGCTGAGGTTTTTGGAAGTGGGGCAGTAGGAGTAATTGCTGATTTTGTTAGTCTGATAGTAATCTCTCTGACAATGCTTTCAATAGATCGAGGCCTTGCCATTTTATTGCTTTTAACTCAGATTCCAGTTTCATATTTCATTATTTGGCTTCAAAAACGCTATAGAAAAGCCAATTATCAAGTTAGGGAAGAATTGTCTCAACTTAACTCAGATTTTCAGGAGAATCTTCAAGGTTTAGAAGTGGTTCAGATGTTTAGAAGAGAGGCTTTCAATAGCAAGAAATTTTCTAATACTGGGGTTGCTTATCAGAAAGCGGTTAATGGAACAATATTTTATGACAGTAGCATTTCTGCATTTATCGAGTGGATTTCCCTTGCTGCAGTCTCCTTGGTTTTAGCAGTTGGAGGATATCTTGTTACTTCTGGAAATATTGGTTTAGGTACATTAACAACTTTTATTTTATATTCCCAAAGACTATTTGAACCATTAAGGCAGCTTGCAGAAAGATTTACTCAGATACAAGGAGGTTTAACAGCTGTTGAAAGAATAAATGAATTGTTGGATGAAGAAATTCAAATTAAGGACTCTATTCCCGCAAAGCATTTTTTAAAAAATGCTCAAAATGCAAATAAGAAATTTAAAGGCAAAATAGAGTTCAAGAATGTTAATTTCTTTTACAAAGAGGGAGAACAAATCATAAACAATTTATCTTTTATGATCAAACCAGGCGAACATGTAGCTTTTGTAGGGCCAACTGGCTCGGGTAAAACAACCATAATTAGATTATTGTGTAGGTTGTATGAACCTCAATCAGGCCAAATTTTAATTGATGATAAAGATATAAAAGATATTCCTATTGCAACTCTTAGGAATATGTTGGGTGTGGTTTTGCAGGATACCTTTATCTTTAGTGGAAATGTTGCAGATAATTTGAAACTAAATGCAAATATTGACAATCTTGAACTAGGGAATCTTTGTAAAGAATTAGGATTAGATAATTTATTAAAAAAATTACCAGATGGTTTGAACACTTTACTAAGAGAAAGAGGGGGAAATCTTTCCTCTGGCGAGAGACAACTGCTTTCAGTAGCGCGAGTTGCGATTAGAAATCCTGTTGTTTTAATAATGGATGAGGCAACAGCTTTTATGGATCCATCTACAGAAGCTACTTTGCAGAAAGATCTTGAGAGAATTCTTTCAAAAAGAACAGCTTTAGTAATAGCTCACAGACTAGCAACTATCGAAAAATCTGATAAAATTTTTGTTTTAAAAGGGGGATCATTAGTTGAAGAGGGAACACATATTGAATTAAGAATGAAAAAGGGTTTATATTTTCAGCTCTCTGAGCTTCAACAAAAAGGATTTGCAAATTTTTAATGATTTTTAGAAACCCAAGTGCATCAATAAAAAAATCAAACAGTATATCGAGAGATGAACTGGAAGAAATCTATGGTTTTAATTCTTATGAATTCACTCAAATAAATAAAGAGGAAATTTTTGTATGTAGTAAAAGTAAAGAGTTAGATCTAATAGAATTAGATCAACTTTTACAAACTGTTGGTTGGAGCAGGCGACCTGTAAGGAGAGTTAAAAGAGCTTTGGATTTTAGTATTTTGGTAGTTGGCTTATGGCGTCATGATGATAAATTTCCTAGGCTAGTAGGTTTTGCAAGATGCACTGGTGATGGAATTCTAGAGGCGACAGTGTGGGATGTAGCTATTAATCCTGTCTATCAAGGACTTGGATTAGGAAAAGAGTTAATGAAATATATCCTAAAAGAGTTAAAAAATATTGGTATTTCAAAAGTTACCCTTTTCGCAGACGCGGAAGTGGTTTCATTTTACAAAAGGCAAGGTTGGACATTAGAACCAAGAGGTACGAAATGCGCTTTTTGGTATGCTTAGTTATTTCTTGTAGTAGTCATAATATATAGATTTGGTTGATTCGCCTTTTAACCATCTTCTTCTAAAGTTCCAGTTCTTGAGTGCTTGGATAAAAATATTGGTTCTTTCCCATTTCCTTGAACTTGTAAAAATAGGTAAATTTAATTGCTTTAAAACTTTTTTATTATTAAGTCTCCTTAAAAAATCTACGTCCTCCATTAAAGGAATATTTCTAAATCCATTATTCTTGAAATAAATTGATCTATGAATTATTAAACCTTGGTCTCCATATGGTTGTTTAAAATAATTGCTCCTAAAATTAACAAGGATTTCGAGAAATCTATAAATTATCTTTTTGTCATTAATTTTAAATTTAAAATAGTAAAGAAAATTTTTATCTCCTTTTAAAACGGATTTTATTGTTTTAAACCAATCATTAGTTAATCTAGTGTCAGCATGTAAAAATATGAGCCAATCTCCTTTTGAATTTTTGGCGCCTAAATTTAATTGTAAACCTCGATTTTTTTCTTTGGATTTATATACTTTTGCCCCATAAATATTAGCTATATCTATAGTTCTATCTTCACTGCAACAATCAACAATAAGAATTTCTCCTTCTTTATGAATCATTGATAAGTCAGAAAGCAATAGTGGCAAATTACTAGCTTCATTAATAGTTGGGATAATAATTGAGATTTTTGACAAATTGATTATTTTCTATTTTCAATATCAACAATTGTATCGATATCTATTTTTTCATCTAAAAGCTTATATTTCAATTTTGTAGACGCAAAATTATCAATAGTATTTTGAAGAACATTTTCTTTACTCCAATTAACATTGATGAAAGGTAAATGTAGATAATTTGATATTATTTTTGCTGACAAACCAATAAGCCAATAACCTCCATCATTAGAAGGCCCTAAAATAAGATCATTTTGTTTTAGCTTACTGATGGTATTTATTAAATCTAAATGGCATAAATCTGGAAGGTCAGTACCAATAAAAATAATATTTTTAATTTTATTTTGAGTACAAAATTTTTTGTTGATAATTATTTGCCTTTTCATTTTTTCTCCCAAGCAACCTTTTCCTTGTAAATTAAACTTTTTTATACCTAATTCTTTAGTCCATCTTTTGCAATTTTTCCCCCCTAAACCAGATATAGCTATAGAAATATCAATTAGTTTAATTTTTTGGAGAGATTTGGCGACTGTAATTGTGTGGTTAGTCATAACCCTTTGTACTTTTGCAGAATTTACCTTGCCAATATCCCTCGCTAATCTTGTTTTGCATCTTCCATAACCATGCCATTTTGCCATGATAATAAGTA
>QCRB01000044.1 GCA_003209425.1 Prochlorococcus sp. AG-459-E08 | reverse complement strand
AAAAATAATGGTCAAATTAACTTACAAAAGTTTTTAAAAATTGTTTGGAATAAAAACTATATAAATTTTGAAAAAAGTTAGGATGTGACAGCAGATCTTCTTCTTCTTGTTCTGCCTTCAAATGAATCTTCTGTAGCAGTCTCAGCTGATGGATTCTGTGAAACTTTTGGACTTTTTTGGGTATTTTGTGGGTTATTTGAAATATTCGGATGATTATTGTTTGATTTCTTATGAAAATTATTATTATTTCTATTTCTATTGGAAAAATTTTGCTCTTCGATAATCTTTGGGATATAAGCACGAGTTCCACTTGGAGCAGGTTGAACTAAACACAAAATAAGTGGTTCAACTTGTAATTCTCTTCTCATTCTTCTCGATAAACCATTTTCAATTTCTCTTTGCACACCAATCCAATCTACTTCAAAATTATTCGGCCCAGTTTGTCTAGATAATTGTTTCCATCTATTTTCTAAGACCCAACTTATTTCTCGTTCTGTCCACATAGACATTTTTCTTGGCTCTGCAGTAGTAACAACCCCTCTTAAATTAACTCTAGGAGGCGCAACCATCTTCCCATCTGTACTAATAGGAGCTAAAACAGTTACTACACCATCACCAGCTAATTGCTGCCTTTCTTTTAAAACTCGAGCATCTACTATACCATTTCGTGAGTTATCAAGCAGTTCAACACCAGCTTTTACAGGATCACCTTTTTGAATAGAATTAGGTGTTAACTCAACTACATCTCCATTTTCAATAATTAAAATATTGTCCTTTGGAACCCCCATAGTTTGCGCACTCTTGCCATGACAAACAAGCATTCTATGTTCTCCATGAACAGGAACAAAAAACTTAGGTTTTGCGAGTGCCAACATTAACTTTTGATCTTCTTGAAAACCATGACCAGAAACATGAATATTCTCCCCCTTCCCATAAACAACCTTTGCTCCGAGTTTCATTAATCTATCTATTGTATTAACAACAGAAATAGTATTTCCAGGAATTGGACTAGCCGAAAATATTACAGTATCAGTAGTCTTAAGACGAACATGCTGATGTTCACCACGAGATATTCTGCTTAACGCTGCAAGATGTTCTCCTTGACTTCCCGTCATTAATAATAAGGTCTCTCTATCTGGCAAATCTCTAATTTGCTTGATAGGAACAAACAAATCATCTGGGCATTTCATATAACCAATATCTCTCGCCTTAGCAATAACATTTATCATCGATCTACCTAACAAACCTACCTTTCTTCCATGTTTCATGGCCAACTCTAAGATCATTGTCACTCTATGCACAGAACTAGCAAAAGTGGTAAGGATAACGCGCTCTTTTGCCTCCGCAATATGTTTTTCTAAAGAGGGATAGATAGTCTTCTCAGAAGGACAAAAACCTGGAACTTCGGCATTAGTAGAATCACTGAACATGCATAAAACACCCTTCTCTCCGTAATGCACCATTCTTTCAATATCAAATTGCTCTCCATCTACTGGCATATGATCAAACTTAAAATCTCCCGTGAAAATAATTGTGCCAACAGGTGTTGTAACTGCTAAAGAAAAACTATCGCAAATAGAATGAGTATTTCGAATAAATTCAACAGAAAAATGTTGCCCAACTTTTACAACATCTCTAGGATTTACTGTCTGTATGGTTGTTCTATCAGATACTCCTGCTTCCTCCATTTTTCCTCTAAGCATTGACATTGCCAGTCTTGGGCCATAAATAATTGGAATATTAAAATGCTTTAAATGATGAGAAATACCTCCAATATGATCTTCATGTCCGTGAGTAACAATCATTCCTTTGATTCTTCTTTGATTTTCTTTTAAAAAAGTAGTATCTGGCATAACAACGTTTACGCCATGCATACCATCAGATGGGAAAGCTAGGCCAGCATCAACAAGCATCAATTCATCACCAAATTCAAAAACACAAGTGTTTTTGCCTATTTCATGTAGTCCTCCCAGAGGTATTACTCGTAGAGCTGGCGAATTACTTTTAGATCTAGATGAATCATTATTAGATCTATTTACAGTTGAATTTGTACTTGATTGCATAATTTTGAAATTTATGAAGGCTTGCTTGTAATCAAATAAGGTTTATTTAAATTTAATTATCAAGTTGAATATAATCCCTATTATAAGGATTTCAGGATAAAAGATAGTTGCTTTTTCATGTCATTGCTTAATGGTGACAAAGGACTTCTAGGATTACCTACATTCCATCCAGATAGCTCCAAAGCAGCCTTAATTGGAATTGGATTAGTAGTCATAAAAAGTGCCTTGAAAAGAGGCTGAAGTTTTTCGTGAATAGCAAGCGCATTGGAAAATTTTCCACTTTGAAAGGAATGAATCATCTCTTTCAATTGCAATCCAACCAAATGACTTGCAACACTTACTACTCCTACAGCACCTACAGATAACATTGGAAGCAACAATGAATCGTCACCACTATATACAGAAAGTCCGGAGCCACAAATAGCTCTAAGTTCTGTTACTTCTTCTATTCTACCGCTTGCAGCTTTAATACTGAGAATATTTGAGAAATCCATAAGTTTCTTTACAGTATCAGGTAGTAAATTGCATCCTGTCCTTCCTGGAATGTTGTAGAGCATTAAAGGCAAATCCTTTGCAGAATTAGCAATAGAGCTGAAATGTTTATAAAGACCTTCTTGAGGTGGTTTATTGTAATAAGGAACAACGACCAAAGCACCGTCGGCACCAGAATCATAGGCTTTTTTTGTAGCTTCCACTGCCTCGCTTGTACAGTTACTACCAGTGCCAACTATTACTTTACAGCTTGAATCCAAAGATCCTTTTACCGCTATAAATAAATCATGCTGTTCAGTCCATGAAAGAGTCGGAGATTCTCCAGTAGTACCACATAACACTATTCCATCTGAACCGTTTTCAAAAAGATAATTTGAAAGTTTTACAGCTAATTCATAATCTACATCACCATTTTCAGTAAATGGAGTAACCATTGCAGTCAATATTTTTCCAAATAGTGGGTTATTACACTCAGTTTTGTCTGGAATCATCTTTTTGGAATTAATAACTCAGCTATTTGAACAGCATTAAGAGCTGCTCCTTTTCTTATTTGATCTCCACACAACCATAATTCTAATCCATTAGGCTGGCTTATATCAGTTCTTAACCTGCCAACAGCTACATTATCCCTTCCCATAACGTCATTTGGCATAGGAAATCTATTATTTTTATAATCCTCAATAATTTCAATTCCAGGAGATTTTTTTAATTCTCCAAGAGCATCTTTAGGCTCAACTACTCCCGCAAATTCAATATTGATCGATTCAGAATGTGCTCTTAGTACTGGAACTCGAACACATGTTGCAGAGATCTTTAAATCAGCAATATTTAATATTTTCCTTGTCTCATTAATCATTTTCATCTCTTCTTCGCAGTAATTATTTTCAAGTATGGGTGAATTATGTAAAAACAAATTAAAAGCCAGTGAATATGGCAAAACTTCACTTTTTTGAGGATTACCCTGAAGATGTTTTTCAGTTAAAAGTTTTAGTTCCTCCATTGCTAATTGGCCTGCACCACTTACAGATTGATATGTTGAGACAACAACTCGTTGAATTCTGGAAAGTTTATTTAATGGAGCTAAAACTAATGTCAACAAAATTGTAGTGCAATTTGGATTAGCTATTACCCCATCATGATTAAGTGCTTCACTAGCATTAACTTCAGGAACTACAAGAGGGACATTCTTATCTAATCTGAAAGCACTTGAATTATCTATCAATAAAGCATTTTCTTCCATAATGGTAGACAACCATTTTTTTGAAATATTTCCACCAGCTGAAGCTAAAACTAAATCAAGATTCAGAAATTCTTCTTTTGTTGTTTTTTTTGTAACTAATTCTTCACCTTTCCAAATAATTTTTTTTCCTTCTGAACGCTCGGATGAAAGCAAGACCAA
>QCRB01000043.1 GCA_003209425.1 Prochlorococcus sp. AG-459-E08 | reverse complement strand
ATTAGATATAGAGGATTCTCAATCCCTTTTTATGTTGAAAAATAAAATAGCAAATCATCCTTCAAAATTAAGACTAGTCATTAATGCTACAGGGAGACTTCATGGTGATTCTCTTCAACCAGAAAAAAGATTACAACATCTTGAAAAAAAAAATATGATGGAAAGTTTTTCAATAAATGCCTTTTCTCCTATTTTGTTAGCTAAAAATATTGAAGAATTTATACCAAAAGATATTGATTTTAATTTTGCAAGTATAAGTGCAAGAGTGGGAAGCATTGGAGATAATCAAACTGGAGGTTGGTATTCATATAGAGCTGCAAAATCTGCCCAAAATCAGTTTTTTAAATCTTTAAGTATTGAGTGGGCTAGACGTTTCCCAAAGGCTACTATTACATTGCTTCATCCAGGAACAGTAGATACTGATTTATCTAGACCTTTTCATAAATTTGTTCCAGAACATAAATTATTTAGTAAAGAAAAATCATCCAAATTTTTGATCAATATTATTAAAAATCAAACCCCAGCATCTAGTGGAAAATTTATTGCATGGGACAGCTCGGAGATACCTTGGTAAAATAAATTTTATCTTCATATTAAATAGAGCTGATTGATATAGATTTTTGTGATCTGTAGCTAAAAAAACTTGAAGAAGAAAATATTACTTAATAAATAATATTTTGGAAGACTTAGAAATATTTAAATTATGACAAGAACTACTTTTTCTTTTTTTTGAAATGAGTCATATATAAATTTGTAAAATTTGCTATCACTAATAAGATAAGTAAGAAAGTATTTAGTTCCATATTTTAAAAAGTTTTATACATTCTTAGCAATAATAATTACTCTTTTCAATAGGAATGTTTATTAAAGAATGTTTAAAACACTAGAAAAAAGATTGGCTTAAATTTGAAAAAAAAATCTGTTTTAATTTCGTTTAAAAATAATTAACCAAATTTTAATTAAACAGATTTATCCTAAAACTACAAATAATAACTTAATTATGTCTAATTCCATAACTTCAGTTTTTACTTTTAAAATTGAAAGCACTTTCGATGAATGGGCAGCAATATTTGATAGTGCGGAAGCTGATAAAAGACATTCTGAATTTCTTATTAAGCCACTTTTTAGAGGAGTAAGTAAGGAAGATCCTCAAAAAGTTATTGTCATTCATCAAGCTCCAGAAGGTAATGTTCAAAAGTTTGTGGAAGCTAATGGCGACTGGATGGCAACGCATAGAGTTGACCTTTCAACAATGGAAGAATCGTCTTGGACTTCTTTACCAAATGATTAAATTAATTGTAATTAAGAAATGGAACACGCAATTTTCTATATACCTTTAATGATTTTTGTTTGGGGTTGTACTAATAACTCAAACAAAATAGATATTCAAAAGATTTCTGAAACCCAAAGGCAGAGAGCAGTTTGCCTTAATAGCTATGCCTACAGAATTGATACCAAAAAAAAGCAATTAATGATTTAAATCTTAAAATTGAAACCGAATCGTAATTAATGGCTTATTGTGATTTCTTTAAGAATATAGCTGATACAAAATAGAAAAGATTCATTATTTAAAATTATTTAGTTATTGAATTTCTAACTTCTCGGCCTTCTTCAATATTTGATTTTTTTAAAAAACAAGCGCATCTAATTTTTCTTCTTTTTCTTTAATATTTTCAAATTTCATTTCTGCAATTTCAATAATTGCTTTATTAATATTTTTAAGCTGTTTCTTAATAATTCTTTTGGGAGATTTAATTGATCCCATTTGAGTTATCATTTTCTTTATGTTCTCTTTATTTTCTTGAAATGAAAGAGCCTCTCATCAAAAAAATTTCTAATTATTTAATTTATAATTTTTTTTATTTCCTTAGAAAGTAAATCAATCTCTGCTTCTGTAGTCATTTGATGTAAGCAAGCTCTAAACCATTTTGGATCTTCTAAAACTCTAATCCAAATTTTTTTTTCTCCAAGTTTTTTTACAAATTCATCCTTATCTTCAATATTTTCGATGTTAAAACTAACTATCCCATTTAAGTATTTTTTTTCTAAAACTAATTCAATTCCGTTTAATTGATTTAATTTATCCCAAAGTTTTCCGCTTAATTTTTTGATATTTTTGGTTTTTTCTTTTTCATGGCAGTCTTTATCTAAAAGATCTAAAGAATTACGGAGCCCAGCAAGTAAAGGAATACAAGAAGTGGCTACTTCAAACTTCCTTGCATCATCATGGAAAAGATTATCTGAAGGCTCATAAATTCCATGTTCTTTTTTTAATGATTTCCAACCAATTATTGTTGGATCTGTTTCATGAATAAATCTATCTGAGACATAAATGGCTCCTAGTCCTTCTGGACCACAAGCCCATTTATGAGAAGTTATTGAATATAAATCAGAATAAAAAACTTCTTCTTCAATTTTTATGTGCCCAAAGGTTTGAGCACCATCAATAATTAAATAGGAATTTTCTCGATTTTTTTTTAATTCGATAGAAATTTTTTTTAAAGGAATTTTATATCCAAAGTTCCATAAAATATGAGAAATAATTAGGATCTTAGTCTTACTATTCAGATTTTTTAAAAGCACTAAAATTATATTTTCGTCGTTTAGATTTTTAATTTTTTGGATTGGCAAAATTTTGAATATTAATTTATTTCTTCTGCAAAATTCCCGACTTGCAGCTACTACACCAGGATGTTCACAATCACTTATTAACAACTCTTCTCCCTCTTCTACTTTTATTCCCCAAAAAGGCAAAATCATACCAGAAGAGATATTTTCTGTTAAAGCTATATTCCTTGAATTTACTCCTAATTTTTGCGCAATGATTCTTTTTGTGGTCAATATTTCTTTATAAATAAAAGGCCACATATCATTGGTAAATGGTCCTAAATCTTGGATAATTTCCCAAGTTTTAACAATTGCTTCTAGAGATGATTTTGGTAATGGTCCTTGACCACCATAGTTAAAATAATACTTATTTTTTAATGCTGGTATTTGATCTCTTAGATTATTTTTCATGGAAAATTTAGATTAGATTATTAAATTCTTGAATTTTTTAAATATTGCCTACTAAAGTCACTGTTCTAAATTCAATATCTTCAATAACTTTCCAAGGTTCATCACTCCTTTCTGCAAATTCTAAATTTTTAAAACCAAGTTCTTTAAAATCACTTATAAACTCTGGTTCATACCATGCTCCACTAATACATCCTGTCCATAGATCATGATCATTTTGCAATCTTAAAGGAACTTTTTTGTTAGAAACAATATCGCTAATTGCAATTCTTCCATTATCCTTTAAAACTCTTTTTATATTTCTTAGAAGGTTATTTCTAGATTCTGGATTTACCAAGTTTAAAACACAATTACTTAAAATAATATCAATTGATTTATTGGCGATTAATGGATTTAAATCTTTATCTAATTCATTAAGTTTTTCAATTGATCCTTCAAGAAATGCAGTATTATTGAAACCTATATTTTTTGTAAATTCTTTAGATGCTGATCTAGATAAAGAAAGCATGTCAGGATTCTGATCAACTCCAATAACTTTTCCTTCTTTCCCAACAATTTGGGCACAAATAAAAGCATTTTTGCCGCTTCCACTTCCAAGATCTAGGACAATATCATTTTTTTGAACATATTTTGTTGGATCACCACATCCATAGTCTATTTCTATAACCTCTTGAGGAATTGCTTCAAGTAAAACGGGATTAAACCCAACTGGTGTACAAAGACAACTTTCTTGTTCTAGTGCAGCTAAACCATATCTTTCTTGAATAGCATCTTTATGATCGAATTGATTAGGTGCTTTATTCGATGAATTTGTATTACAGCAACTTTCAGACATATTTTCAAAAGGATTCTCAATAAATATAGCCAAAAAAAAAGCCCCTAGAAAAGGGGCATGTTTTTTATAAATTAAATTATTTAGTGTAATTTACACCTCTATAATTTAATTCTGCTTTTTCATTACTAGAAGAAGCGTCATCCATTCTGTTGGTGTATACGTTTCTTCTATAGGTAAGTTCAACAAGTTGCTTTTTAGC
>QCRB01000042.1 GCA_003209425.1 Prochlorococcus sp. AG-459-E08 | reverse complement strand
ATGCCAATACTCAACATATGGTTTTATTTTTAATAGAGCTCTTCTTCTGCGTCTAAAAATTCTTGTACTTATTATTGACATTTGAATATCAAAACTATCAACAATGTCTGATGATTGATTATTTAAGAAGCTTTCTGAACGCCAAAAATGACTTCTTTGTTTTAAGAGCCTATTAAATCTACTTATCAAGTCTAAATATACGGGCTCAAGCTGAGATACAACTTTATCAATCCAGGTTCTTCGATAACTTGGTTCATTTCTAACAATATCTATATCATTAGAACAAAAACATACGCTCCTAATATAATTCTTAATTTCACTATGCTTTTTTAAGATTGATTCATTGACATAAACTCTTTTAGGGCCTTTTCGAAATAAATTTAACTTTAAATCATCTTTAAAATCTATTTGTCCCATAACCACAGCCATATTACTATCATTTTCGATCAAATCTTTATCACTTAATGCTCTACTAGATTTTAATTGACTTAAAAATTCTACAGATTCAAGTAAATTTGACTTGCCAATACCATTACTTCCAAGAACAATTGCTCTTTGCTCTTTTAGGTCAATTTCAAAACTTTTATGGTTCCGAAAATTTTTAATTTTTAAGTTGTTTAAAAAAATTTTCTTGATGCACTCATTAATTAAATTAGCTAAGTTTAGGATATTTAGATTTTCTTTAAAGAAATTGAAAATTAAAGGGCATGTAGCTCAGTTGGATAGAGCATCAGATTCCGGTTCTGAGAGTCGTGGGTTCGAATCCCTCCATGCTCGTAAAAAATTTTAAAGTATATACCCCATTACTCTAATTCCATTTGGATCCAGTATGAATCCATTTTCTTCTAAACTTTTAAAAGAAGAAACTGGAGCCTGTACAGAAATACTACATCCAGGCATTTCTCTATTTATTTTTTCAAGAGTGGCTTGAAGCAATATTGAATAATAGAGTTCCTGATTATTTCCTTGTATTGCACATAAATTCCATAAATTAGCATTCAATCCCCTGTCTGATGTAACCCTTACAAAACCATATAATTTATTTTTTACTTGATTCTGAATGGTGAAAAAGAAATTACTTTTCTGAATTGCCTCTGTGAGAGGTTTTATTGGGAATGTACCACAACCGCAATTAGCTAAAAGTTTATTAACTTCTTTAGCTAATGGAATCTGAGAAGAATTAACAAAATAACCTTCTGGAAGAACAAGTTTATTTTTAGAAAAATATTGCAATTATCAACCAGTATTCCTCATGCCAGCTGCTATACCATTAATAGTTAAAAGTGCCCCTCTCAATAGTTCACTTCTACTATAAGCTCTTCTGGATTCATCTTTATCAATAACGAATTCTCTAATTGGGGGCTGTCTAGTTTGGTCTCTAAGTCTTCTTAAAAGTGAAACTTGTAAAAATCCCAGTGGGATAATAGTTTTATTTCTTAAGCTTACTGATGATTTTAAATCTCTATCAGATTCTAGAAGCTTATTTTTACCAGTAATTTCGAGTATTAATGATTTTGTGAGATTATATTCTTTAGAAATGACTTCAAAAATAGCATTAAAAGATTCTTTATTTTCATTACTTCCTAGAGTATCAACGTAATATTTGGCAACTTCCAAATCCACTTTAGATAATGTCATCTCTACCTTGGATATAAGCATTCTGAAAAATGGCCATCTTTGATGCAATACTCTTAATAATTCAATTTGTTGTGGATCAGAATTTAATTCAGATGATAATGCAGTACCTACTCCGAACCAACTAGGCAAAAGAAATCTACTCTGTGTCCACCCAAATACCCACGGAATAGCTCTTAAACTTGACAAATCTTTTGCACCTTTTTTTCTTCTTGCAGGCCTACTTGAAATCTGTAATTTACTAATTTCTTCTATCGGAGTTACTTCTTGAAAGAAATTCAACAAATCAGGATTCTCATGCACTAATTTTCTGTAGTGTGATCTTGATGTTTCTGCCAGCCTAGACATTAATTGATTCCATTCTGGTGTTGCATCAAGTCTATTATTTACTAAGCTATTTTGAATAACAGCTGTAGTAACAGTTTCTAGATTATACAAAGCCAGTTCTGGAAGACTATATTTTGAAGCTAAAACTTCACCTTGTTCTGTTATTTTTATCCGTCCTTTCAAAGTACCGCTTGGTTGAGCCAATATTGCCTGATAGGCTGGGCCTCCACCTCTACCTACAGAGCCGCCTCTACCATGAAAAAGTCTTAGCAAAATATTATTTCTACTTGCAAGATTTTGAAGCGCTATTTGAGCTCTATGAATTTCCCAATTACTGGAAACAAAACCTGAATCTTTATTGCTATCAGAATATCCAAGCATTAATTCTTGTAGAGGTTTAAAAGATTCCCCAACTTTTGGCAATAAAGATCTGTAAAAATCTAATTCAAACAACTTTTCCATTACTTCTGGTGCTCTTTTAAGATCTTCAACGGTTTCGAAGAGAGGAACGACTAATAATTTTGACTTTTGGGAATTTTGATCAAGAAGTCCCATTTCTTTTGCCAGTATCAGCACTTCAAGCAAATCAGATGCACTATGACTCATAGAAATTACATATGAATGGCAAATGCGACTTCCAAATTCTTGCTGCAGTCTCCTAACCATTTTAAAAACTGAAAAGGTTTCCTCTGTGGTTTTTGTCCAGTTAACATCAGAGGGAATTAGAGGCCTTTTTGTATTTAATTCTTCTATGAGCCATTTAATTTTCTCTTCCTCAGACATCTGGTCATAAAGCACAGGTAAATCAAGGTAATTTGTAAGTTCTTGTATAGCATCACTATGCCTTGTACTTTCCTGACGAATATCTAAACTTGCTAGAGAAAAGCCAAAAATATGAACTTGAGTAAGTAATGTGTCAACTGCCTCACAAGTTAAATCTGTACTAATCAGGCTATTTTTAATCAGTTCAAGATCATAGGTAAATTCCGTAACTGATTTGTAATATAAATTTTCAACTTTATCTATATTTTTAGTTTCCATTTCTCCCTCTAAGTCAAATTTCCAACCACTATCAGCCAATAAATTATTCCTTTCTTGTGTTAATCTTAATTTCTCTAAAACATAACTTAATTTCAATCTGTAAGGTTCCGATCTATATCTTGTAGCCCTAGCTTCATAGATTTCTGGGAACTTAACTCTATCTGTTTCTAATGACTCTAATAGAGAAGAACTTACTTGACTCCATTGCATTGAGACACTTAATTGATCTCTAAGATTGGACGTTGCATCGATATATCTTTCTAACATCAATTGCCTCTGGTAGCATGCAGTTCTCCATGTTATCTCAGGAGTGACTGATGGATTACCATCCCTATCAGAGCCTACCCAAGAACCAAAATTACAAAAAGATTCAGAAGGCATCTGAACATCTGGATAATTTTCGGTAAGTGCTTCAGCAATTCTGCCTCTTAATTGAGGCATCGCATTAAATAAAACTTGCTGAAAGTAATGCAAAGCATAATCTACTTCATCTAGAACTGAAGGTTTAAATTGATGTAACTCATCTGTTCTCCACCAAAGTCTAACTTCTTCTTTTAATTGAACTTTGAGAGAATTTTTTTCTTCTTTTGTTAAAAATTGCTCAACTTGTATCTTTTTCAACAAATTTGCGACTCTAGTTTGTTTATGTCTAATCGTATGTCTTACTATCTCAGTAGGATGTGCAGTAAAAACCAAACGAATATCCATTTCCTGCATTAAAGCCTCTAATTTTCCTGGAGGTACGTTTAATTTCCTAAGCCTGTAAAATAATTCTCTAAATGTTACTGGAGCATTTTGCCTAGCCAGTGCTGGAGCAAAAGGATCAAGATTATCAGGAGATTTTTGAACATTCTTATTAGTAAAGCTTTGAATATATCTATCTTCCTCAACCCTTTGTTCCAAAATATTGACAAGTTGAAAATATAACGAAAAAGCTCTTGCTGCTGCGATGGATTCTGCTAAATCCATGGAATTTACAATATCAACAATTTTAGTTTTAAAAGTTTTTGAACTATCATCATCAACTTGTTTTGAATAACTTAATTCTTTAAGTTGTATCAATCTCTCTGCTTGATCATCTGGACATTCTTCTCTAAGTACAGATTCCCATAAATCTTCTATTAAAAGACGATTTTTA
>QCRB01000041.1 GCA_003209425.1 Prochlorococcus sp. AG-459-E08 | reverse complement strand
AGGAGATTTAATTTTGCAATTTAAATAATCATTTCATGGAAATAGCAAATGATATAACTTCTCTAGTTGGAAATACCCCGTTAGTTAAATTAAATAGAATAAGAAAGTATTTTAATTGTTATCCAGAAATAATAGCAAAACTAGAAAGCTTCAATCCATCAGCTTCCGTTAAAGATCGCATCGCTTATTCAATGTTATGTAAAGCTGAAGAAGAAGGATTGATAACACCAGATAAAACAACATTAATTGAAGCCACAAGTGGCAATACGGGCATCGCATTAGCAATGGTTGCTGCAGCAAAAGGCTATAAATTGATATTAACTATGCCCGATACGATGAGTATTGAGAGAAGGGCAATGTTGAGAGCATATGGCGCTGAATTACAGTTAACGCCAGGTAATGAAGGAATGAAAGGAGCTCTAGATTTAGCTAATGAGTTGTCTTCAACCATTGCAAATAGCTATCAATTTAATCAATTTGAAAACTTTGCTAATCCAGATATTCATGAAAGAACAACGGCTCAAGAAATATGGTCTCAATCCAATAACAATTTAGATGGACTAGTTACAGGAGTAGGCACAGGAGGAACAATTACTGGTTGCGCACGTTTCTTGAAAAAAGTTAATCCAAATTGCAAAATTTATGCTGTAGAGCCCAAAAAAAGTGCTGTGATTTCAGGCGAAAAAGCAGGATCTCATTCGATTCAAGGCATAGGTGCAGGCTTCGTACCGAAAGTACTGAATACCAATTTAATTGATGAAATTATAAAAATAGATGACGATGAAGCATTTTATTATGGGCGTTTATTAGCTCGATTGGAAGGCCTTTTATCTGGCATCAGCAGCGGTGCAGCTTTAGCAGCAACTATAAAAATCGGTAAAAGAAAAGAACTAATGAATAAAAGATTGATAGTTATTCTTCCAAGTTTTGGTGAAAGATATTTATCAACAGCAATGTTTGAATCAAATACTTCAATTCAAGCCAGAAAAGATGGTTATCTTTAATCCATAATTTATAAAAATGGAAAAAAATTTATATGAAGAATTAGGCCTCAAGAAAAATGCAACCAGAAGCGAAATTAAATCTTCATATCGATCTTTAGTTAAGAAACATCATCCTGATGCAGGCGGAAAAAAAGATCGATTTCTTGCAATACAAAATGCCTGGGAGACTCTCAATGACCCTATCAAAAAAGAACAATATGATAGAACTTTTTTCTCTTCCAGTTCATCATTTGATTCATTAAATGAAAATTGGGAAAAGAAAATTAATTCAAAAAAATATAATTCGTCAATTAAAGACAAAGAAGTTGAAACATGGCTTAAAGAAATTTACATGCCGATCAATAGATTAATTAGTCAAATAATTAAACCTTTGAACAACGAAATAAAAGAACTATCTGCGGATCCATACGATGACCAACTAATGGAAAAATTTTGCAGTTACATAAATCTTTCACAAAAGAAAATAGAAAAAGTTGAAAAAATTTATAACAAAAAAATAGTTCCAAAGTCTATTTCAGCTTTAGGCCTCGATCTTTATCATTGTTTTTCACAAGTTAAAGATGCACTATCAGAATTTGATAGATATACACAAGGATACGTTGATAATTACTTATTTGATGGTAAGGAAATGATCAAAGAAGCAAAAAGAATCCAATCAAAGATGTCTACAGAGAAAAAAAATAAAAACTTTTAAATATTAAACTTTATAGAGTATATTCTTTAAGTTGATCTAATTTCACCCAAACATCTGGGACAGGTCTGCGCCATCGAACCTGAGCATATTCGTCTTTGACTGAAAGAATCTCTCCAGGACCTTCAAAGACATAATTAGGTAGATCATTATCACTAGCTAGAGCCTCGATACTTTTTATATAATTTTCTCTATCGACAAAAACTAAGCTTCCTTTCTTAAGAGGTTTCTTTGGAATAGAATCTGTCATAATAAAGTCAACTGAGTTATTTGAAATTTATTATACAAAAACTTGTTTGATAAATATTTAAAAAAAATTGATAACGGAATATTAATTACAAATGTCAAAAAAATTTAATAGCCTTAAATGATAAATATCTTAAAATATGCGTCTTTTACTACTTGGCTGCACTGGATTTATTGGTAAAGAATTAGTACCAACACTACTCAATGAAAATCACGAAATATACATTGTAAGTAGAAAACCCATTAGTAAATTAAAGGTTGATTTAGATTTCAATAAGTTTAAATTTTTTCAAATAGATTTATCAAAAGAAAAAAATTGGAATAACGAAAATCTTCTTAATATTTTAAGAGAGACAGATGGAATTATTAACTTAATGGGAGAACCCATAGCAGAAAAAAAATGGACTTCTGAACAAAAACAGGAGATTGAAAATAGTCGTATTAACACCACGAAATTTATGATGAAGACCCTTAAAAATTTAAAAATAAAACCAAAAGTCATTATCAATGGATCGGCAATAGGTTATTACGGTACAAGTTTGTCTGGTGAATTCACTGAAAATAGTATTGGAGGAAAAGACTTTTTAGCTAATCTTTGCAAAAAATGGGAAGCGGTCGCTGCTGAAAAACCATTTTTCTCAAGGTTAGTTATTTTTAGAATTGGAATTGTTCTAGAGGCAGATGGAGGAGCATTAGGTAAAATGCTACCTATATTTAAAATTGGATTAGGTGGACCAATTGGAGATGGTAAGCAATGGATGAGTTGGATTCATAGAACTGATTTATGTGCATTAATTACTCAAGCATTAGTTGATAAAAAGTATTCGGGAATATTTAATGCTGTTGCACCAAATCCAGTATTAATGAGAGACTTTTCTCAGACTTTAGGCAAATGTCTAAATAGACCTAATTTACTTCCAGTGCCTGGAGCGGTTTTACAAATATTGTTAGGAGATGGAGCAAAAGTTGTATTAGAAGGACAAAAAGTAATTAGCAGTAAACTAAAAAATTTTACTTTTAAATATCCTCTTCTTGAGAAAGCAATTTACGCCTCCACCAAGAATTAATACCGTTTACTAAAGCACCAATAATAAGAATTGTTATCAATGGAACTATGAGAGGATTCCAAATTATTTGAATAAAATTAATAAAAATAAATATGCCATTTAATTGCATGATGATTGCAAAAATAAAAAATATTGCAAAAAAAATGACTGTAAATAAATTTATTAATAAAAAATTATCGATAATTAGTTGTAACTTATTTTGATTATTCTCCTTATTCATTTTTTATAACAATATTCATATCTTCAACCATTTTAAGACACGCTTTGTTTTTACCCAGTCTTTTTTTGGCATTTTCATTACATGCGATCATAAACTTCTTATTTAGTTTTATAAGATAAATAATTTTTATGATCAATCTTATTGTCTGATTGATTTGATCATTCTTATCTTTATAATTAGTGGCACAAAAAACATATTTTCCAAGCAAACGTCTTTGCGCTTCTGCAAAAGTTTTTGTAAATTGGGGACCTTTTCCTTCAATTTGAATGACCGGTTTTCCTAATCCAATAGCTTGTTCTGCTGCTGTTCCTGCCATGCTGATACAGCAACTACTTTTCAATAATATTTTGTCAAAATTATTCCAATATATATTCACTTCTAAAAATTTATATTGGAATTTCAAGAGATTATTATCTTTTATATTTTCTAGTTTTAACCATCCTCTTTTTTGAAATATCTCCTTTATTTTTAATGAAGATAGAGCATTAACTATTGCAAAATTAAACTTAATTTTTTGAAAATATTTTAAATCTGACAATGTCTCTAATACCTCTAAAATCAAAACAAAATTATCTAAAGTCTCAGGGAATCTACTTCCTGGAAATAATCCAATACTAAATTGACTTTTCTTTAATTCTTTATTTCTAGAAAAAAACTTATCCATAAATGGGTTACCTAAAAAAGACACTTTCTTTTTTAATTGCAAAGTTAAATCATTAGCTGTAAGGTAATCTCTCGTATATATTTTTTTTGCTTTTTGTGAGAGCAAGAAAAATTTAGAAGGCCATGGTAATTTTAACTTCCCTTCATAATGACTGGAATAAGCAACTAGATATGTAAAAAAATCTTTTTTACAAACCCATGCAAAAAAAACTGGCACTATATCTCCAACTACGAAAAAATAATCATATTTTTTGCTTATTTTAAGAGTTAAATATAATCTTTTTAGAAGATAAAATATTTC
>QCRB01000040.1 GCA_003209425.1 Prochlorococcus sp. AG-459-E08 | reverse complement strand
TAAAAATACCGGAAGAGCTACTACAAACCAGACATCTCTTGCTCCAAACAAGAAAAACCTCGCGCTTGAGAGAATATTAATACCTTGAGACTTTGAATAAAGGTCTTTAAAAATTGGCTTTCTTTTCATTTTTCCTGAATCTTTAGGAAGACATAAAGTTAAAAAGAATGCGAAGCATAGACCTAAACCCATTATCCCAACTGCACTATTAAAGCCCAATAACTTGTATAAGAGACCCCCTAGGAAGAAGCCAACACCCTTAAGTGCATTTTTAGATCCTGTTAAAATTGAAACCCACTTAAATAATTGTTTTTGACTATTTTGATTATTCTCTTCTGTATCTGGAACTATTGATTTAACTGCACTTTTTGCACTCATTTTATTTAAATCTTTTGCTACCCCACTAAGCGCTTGGGCTAACATAACGTATGAGACGCTAAAGATTACTGACCAATTCTCTTTGACTGGAATCAGCATGAAAAGAGCAAGAATTTGTAGAATTGTTCCTATCCATAAAGTAAGTCTTAAACCATATCTTGCCCCTATCCAGCCTCCAAAAAGATTTGTAATTATTCCAAAAAATTCATAGAAAAGAAAAAGTAAAGCAATTTGCAGAGTTGAATAACCAAGTTCATGAAAATGACCAACAACTAGTATCCTCAATGCACCGTCAGTAAGAGTAAATGCCCAATAGTTTGCGGTAATGACACTATATTGTTGAAGGCTAGATAACTTCATAAAAACTAAAATTTATTTTCTTTCTCAATTACATAAGAAGTAAGATCTGCAAGCCTGCAACTATAACCCCACTCATTGTCATACCAAGCATAAATCTTTAATAAATTTGAATTTACAACCATCGTTGAAAGTCCATCAATTATTGAACTTCTACAGTCATTTAAGTAATCAGCGGATACTAAGGGTCTCTCCTCGTATCCAAGAATACCTTTTAAGTATGTTTCAGATGCTTTTTTAAATTCATTATTTACTTGCTCTTCAGTTACTTCTTTATTTAATTCAAAAACTACATCGGTTAATGAGGCGTTTAGAAGTGGAACCCTTACTGCATGACCATTTAGTTTTCCTTCTAATTCAGGGAAAATCTCAGCAATCGCCTTAGCTGATCCAGTTGTAGTAGGTATTAAGCTTTGCATGCATCCTCTCGCTCTTCTCAAGTCACTTTTGTAAAAATCTACTGGAGATTGTGTATTTGTAAGGTCATGAATAGTTGTTATAACCCCATGTTTAATTGAGAAATTTTCATTAACAACTTTTACGATTGGAGCCAAGCAATTTGTAGTACATGATGCTGCTGTAATTAATTTATGTTTTTCAGGTTTATAAAGGACTTGATTAATTCCATAAACAATATTAAGTGCTTGTTCCCCTCCAACAATACCTTTTACAGGACAGGCAACTATTACTTTTTTTATTCCAAGAGAATCAAAGTATGGATTTAATTCTTTGGGAGTTTTATTTTTTCCTGTACATTCCAAAACAAGATCAACCGAAGATTTATTCCATGGAACGTCAAGATAGTTCTTTGTTGATGTAAAGGAAATTTTTTTACCTTCAATTATTATTTCGTTGTCATTCGAAGTTATATTTTTATTCCATCTACCATGAACAGAATCAAACTCTAATAGATGAGATGCAGTTAAAGAATCCCCACTTATTTCATTTATATGAGTTATTTCTATATCTTTTCTTTCCCATAAAATTCTTAAAACTAACCTACCAATTCTTCCAAATCCGTTAATTCCAATTTTCATAACAAATATTGAAAGCTGCTTTATTATATATCAAAAATATTTGATGCATCAATAATTCTTGATATGTGTAATTAGTTTTTTTAGGTTAATATTTAAGGAGTTAATGATCTTTTGATTTTGTTAGAACAACTTAAAAAGATTAATAGTGAGCAATTTATTGGGATAATGGAGTCCCTTTCAGATCCGATCAGAATAAATATTCTTGAATTGATGATGGGTGGAGAGATATGCGTTTGCGACATAGTTAAAGTAACTGGATTATCTCAATCTAAAATTTCATATCACATAAAGATCCTAAAAGATTCAGGTCTTATCTCTGATAGACAAGAGGGTAGATGGGTTTACTACAAATTAGATTTGGAAGTATTATCAGATATTCAAAATTGGATGGGTAATTTAATTCAGTCATCATCAAGTAAAAGATCTTGTGAATAAATGGTTTTTAACATAGCGGGCGATGCAGAAAGCAAAGTTATGCAAGGTATAGCAAATGATCGCCCAGAGATCGCCCAGAGAGTATTTAAGAATCGTGAGAAGTCAATCGGGGCGACAGGATTCGAACCTGCGACCTAGTGCTCCCAAAGCACCCGCACCAACAAGGCTATAATTGAGACTAATGTTGCTCTCAGGTAATTTTGCGAGTTGAATCAAACCTACCTATGAAATTAAATTTATTTATGGGCATATTATGGGCACTTTATTAACCATTGAGCATTGAATAATTATTTAAAAAGAATTATGGAATTTATATAGTGTTTATGAATTTCTTCTTTTAGGGATTTTGACCGCACATACTTAATGCATCACCATTGTCGTCAAAGATTGTTCCAGACCATGCAGCTCCTTGATAATAGTTGTCGGTATTCCAATGATATATTTGTCCTCCTCTATTTAGATTAATACACCCCCAGACTGATCTATTCATAGATGTTGCACCAGTGTTGTTAAATCTCCATGCACTTACTCTGAGTTCATCAGAACGTGTGTAAAATTCAATTAAATATTGACCTCCAACAATTGGTCTTTGGTTGCCGCTACATTGAGAATTATATCTTTGACAACTTTCCAAGACATTCGCATCAATGGAGTCACTATTTTGAGCAAACTCTTCCCAAGTGTTTGGCCATCTATCATTTTCGGAATTAAAAACTAAGCCTGATTTTATTGTTGCATCTACATAAGCAATTGCTGCTGCTTGCCTTGCTCTTCTCATAACGCCAGTAAAAGTAGGTATGGCAACTGCAGATAGGATTGCAAGAACTGCAATAACAATTACTAATTCAATTAAAGAAAAGCCATTTTCATTTAAATTTTTTCTTGCTTTATCCAAATTGGTTTAAAACTACTAATAAAATTTTAATTAATTTCTAAATAAGGACAATTTCGTAAAGATGAATTATAGTTTTGGGCACTTTTTGGGCACTCTACTTTTTAGGATGAATTATGTATTAGCTGAGACTTACTGCTATAACTGATCGGGGCGACAGGATTCGAACCTGCGACCTAGTGCTCCCAAAGGACTCGATCTATCAAATGCCATTTCCTTAAAACCCTCGTCATAGCCTCAATTATCAGTTGAGGGTGGAACGAGTTTGAGACTCAATATGGGTATATCTTCGAAGATTTTATAAGGTCTTTATAGGTCCTAGATCCCCCTACAGATCCCCCCTATGCGATCTGGCGACTTGTGTTAACAGGGTCGGCGATTTGATAGTTTTTTAAGAAAGTCGATCTAACATAGAGGGATAAAACCCTCTTTTTTATGAGTCCATTTTTAGATGCTCTTTTAAAACTTGCATTAATTGGTTTTGTAATTAAATTTCTTTGGGATGGATTTGTAAAAGCTCCACAAGAAAAACTTGAGAATCAAGTTAAGTTTTTAATAGCTAGATATGCCGACGCCATTTTGGCACACCCAAATGCAGAAGAGGAAATACAAAGAATCAAGGATCAGACAGATTGGAGGCTGAATCTTTCTCCTGGGAAATCTGAATATGAAAACTATACAGATGAAAATAAAGAAATATTAAAAAGGGTTATTAAAAAAATCGAACAATACATTGAAGAAAACAAATGAAACGCTATTTATTTACAATTTTCTTAATTTCAGTCTCATTTTTTAATGTGGGATTCAAGCACCAAAATAACGCGATTGTTGGGATAGTTTGTGGAGATCAAGAATTCTTTAAGAATTTAAAAGAGAGTTTTCTTCAAAAAAATCTTTATAAAAAATTCAAAGAAATAAGTGAAATATATGGATTTACTTGGATCTTTAATAAAAATACAGGTCAGATTTTTAGTTATGAAAGATATAGCGATTCTTTTAAACCATTCAATGAGGAAAAATCCTTAAGTGGAGAGATTACTTATAAATATCAAGCACAAAGAGAGGAAAATAAAATGATATTTAAATCTCAAGGTTATGACCAGAACAATAACAAATATGAATCAGAAGCTATTGAGGTGTTTAATTTCGATGATATGTCTTATAAATCTGAATTTGATGGTAAAAAATATGAAGATCAATGTGAATACTTCCCAATACCTAAGGAAGTGAATGTTCAATCTTAAAAGAAGTTTTTATTTTTACTGATATAGTTAGCTTGATTGACAGTCGATCTAAACTTGGAGGGATAAAAC
>QCRB01000039.1 GCA_003209425.1 Prochlorococcus sp. AG-459-E08 | reverse complement strand
GACATAGGTAATTTAATGAATACATTTAATGATGCTCATAGACTCAAGAAACCTGTTCTCGTTCATGTTGTTACAACAAAAGGTAAAGGTTATCCTTATGCTGAAGCTGATCAAGTTGGTTATCATGCACAGTCTTCTTTTGATCTGACCACTGGTAAATCTATTCCATCAAAAAAACCAAAGCCTGTTAGCTACAGTAAAATATTTGGTCAAACATTATTAAAAATTTGTGAACAAGATAGCAAAGTGGTTGGCATTACAGCTGCAATGGCTACTGGTACTGGATTAGATTTACTTCAAAAGAATATTCCAGATCAATATATTGATGTAGGAATTGCTGAACAACATGCAGTTACTCTTGCAGCAGGAATGTCTTGTGATGGTCTAAAACCAGTAGTAGCCATCTATAGCACATTCCTTCAACGTGCCTTTGATCAACTAATTCACGATGTAGGAATACAAAATTTACCTGTATCGTTCGTACTTGATAGAGCTGGTATTGTTGGAGCTGACGGTCCTACTCACCAAGGTCAGTACGATATCAGTTATATGAGATCTATTCCAAATTTTGTATTGATGGCGCCAAAAGATGAGTCTGAATTACAGAGAATGTTAATAACATCAATTAACCATAAAGGACCAACGGCTTTAAGGATACCCAGAGGCTCTGGATTAGGCGTAGCGGTCATGGATGAGGGTTGGGAACCTTTGACTATAGGAGAAGCTGAAATACTAGAAGAGGGAAATGATATTTTAATTATTGCTTATGGATCAATGGTAGCTTCAGCTATAGAAACAGCGAAGATTCTAAAAGGTAAAAACATTAATGCATGTATTGTAAATGCAAGATTCGTAAAACCTCTCGATAAAAATCTTATTATTTCTTTAGCTAGTAGGATTCAAAAAGTTATCACAATGGAAGAGGGTACCTTAATAGGTGGATTTGGCTCTGCAATTGTTGAATTATTTAACGATAACGAAGTAAATTATCCTGTATATAGAATTGGTATACCTGATGTTTTAGTTGATCATGCATCACCTGATCAGAGTAAAGAAAAACTAGGTCTTATGCCTGATCAGATGGCAGCTAAAATTATCGAGAAATTTAAATTAAGTATTTAAAATTTAATTAATAAATTTTATAAAACGCCTCGTGATGCTAATCCGAGTATAGCCCCTATTCCGAAAATATGACCTAGGCAATTTGCACCAACAACTGATGCGTGACTCAAACCACCGAAAAATTTTGAATTAGGTATTTCAAAACCTTCATTAGGTTTTCTTATTGTTGCTCTAGCAATTGCATAAGCAAAAACATTACATGCAATCATTACGACGGCACACTTTGGAGACCAAGAAAAAGTTGCTGGATCTGCAGCTGCAAATAATGTAGTAAACATAAAAAATCGTTATTTTCATTTATTCTCTAATACTTTTACCTAAAAAACACAAAATTGTAAAAGGTCTTAAGAGTTGTTTACTTCTAAGCTATTTAACAACCTTAAAAATCCAAACAAAATAACAAAATCACTTAGAGTTAAGAAGGATTCTGCAAATCCATGCAGGAAGTCAACTTCAACAAGGGTTTTATCATAGTAATTTAGTGTTAAGATAGATACCAATATAGTTATAAATACGAATAAAACAGTTAAGGAAAATCCTGTTTTTACAAAATTATTAACAGATTTGATTTTATATAAGTAAAACAGAAATATTGCATATGGAATTATCGATACTGCGAAAAATAATGTGTTATCAATTGAACCTAATTTTTCTATAAATTTTAAAAATAATTCATTCATAAGTCTCTTTTCCTCTAAAAATCTTTATTGAAGCTAAGGCTAATGTTGAATTCCCTATAAATGTAAAAATACCTTGAAGTGATACTAGACCGTAAAGATTTTCTTGGTTGTCATAGATATGCCAAGTGATCGCACACATAGCACCTATTAGGTTTGGGACCATAGCGAGGCTTAACCAAAAAAATAAATTATAATTTTTATATTTAGAAATTTTGTTTATGACTAATATGGCAAAAATCCATTCTATTACTGATGAGATATGTATTAACCAAGTTCCAAATGATAATTCGTGCAAAATATTATATTTTTTTAGTTAAAACGTTGAGTACTTCCTTAGCATGATTTATAGGTAAAACACTAATCCATCTATAAGAAATCTTCCCATCAGGAGAAATCAAAAAAGTATTTCTATCAGAGAATGGAGGAATCCAAGAACCATATTTATCACTAATAATTCCATCAGGATCAGATAATAAAGTGTAGTTTATGGATTTCTTGCTGCAGAAATTTTCATGAGAATCTTGATTATCAGCACTAATGCCAACAATTTCGGCATTATTTTTTAAAAAATCTTTTTTTAATTCTGAAAAACCTTTAGCTTCAAGAGTGCAGCCTGCTGTAAAATCTTTAGGGTAAAAATACATAACAAGCCATTTACCTCGAAAATCATTTAATTCCCAAGTTGTTTTTGTTTTTATGTTTTTATTAAAACCTTCTAATTTAAAGTTAGGAGCCATATCTCCAATCTCAGGAGCAAAATCAAAAGAGAGGGCTGAATTACAATTAAATAAAAGAATAAATGGTATTAATATACTTGCAACTAAATTTTTCATCAAATTTAGAATTTTTTTAAATCAACTCCATTTGATTTAGCAAATTTATCTAATCCTATTTTTTGTATAGACTTTAGGGCTTTGGTACTTATTTTTATATTTACCCATTTTTTGCCCTCTTCCCACCATAGTCTCCTTTTTTGGAGATTAACCTGCTGCAATTTTTTTGTACGAATATGTGAGTGACTCACTGCCATCCCGTTATTAGCTTTTGCACCAGTCAGTTCGCAAACTCTTGACATATTTTTTGAATATTATCTTTAAAAATTTTAACACATTACTCAATTTGTTGAATTTAGTAATTCTGAAATTAATTCGGCATTATTATTTTGTAAATTAATTATCTGTTCTTGATCTAATCCACCAACGGAAAGCTTAGCCATATCGTAAACATGATTAGCAATTTTAGATGCCAATGGATTTTCGATAGCATCTTTTTTATCAATAATTATCTTTTTGCCTGTAATTTTATTAAGACCAACAATAAGAGGATGTTCCTTGTTAATTAAGAGCACATGATATTCAGGTAAGCCAGGCATCTTTTGTTCCATGTAAGCGCCCATATCGTTAATTCTTCTCATTTGTTCAGGAAGCAGGATCATCGCAGGTGGTGCATCTTTACTTGAAAGTGACTGCACTTTAACTGTTACTTTCTCATTTTTAAGGGCCTTAACTATCGTATCTCTAAGATTATCTGTATTTGATTTGCCATCCTTATCCACAATTTCTTTAGATTCTTTATCTTCTAGTTCATTTATTTCTGAATCTACTCTTTGGAATTGATAATCTTCATTTTTACTTTCCAACCATGGAAGAAATTGTGCGTCAATTAAGGGATCTGATTTAATAACTTCTTTATTATCAGATAAACAGATATTTAATGCACTAGACTGAGAAATCAAATCTGAACAGTAAATTATTTTTTTAGAATCAGTTAATTTATTTCGTTCTTTGTAATTTGCGAGAGTTGTGAAATATTTATCATTGGACTTGATAAGGGATTTATTTTCAATATTTTTAGTTACGTCTTTCTCTGAATTTATTATTGTTTCGAAAATTATACTGCTATCGACTAAATCAGCAAATTTTTCATCTTCGATAGCACCAATTTTAATAAAAGCAGAGATGGAATCCCAAATTTCAGCATAAAATTCTGGAGAATTTTTTATCAAATCCTTTAGTTTATTAGCTATTTTTTTTGAGATAAATGATGATATAGACCTTACTTTTCTATCTGTTTGTAATGCGCTTCTACTAACATTCAAAGGTATATCTGTAGAGTCAATAACTCCTCTAAGAGGTAAAAGGTATTTTGGTACTATCTCTTTAATTGAATCGCTTACGAATACTTGATTGCAAAATAGTTTTATTTCACCCTTTTCCCAATCAGCTCTACCTGACAACTTTGGAAAATACAATATCCCTTGTATATCATACGGATAATCTGTATTTAGATGAATCCATAACAATGGATCTCCCTGGAAAGGATAAAGGTATTTATACAACTCAATATAATCCTCATCTTTTAATTCACTAGGTTGTTTTCTCCAAGGAGGATTTTTCTTATTAATTGTCTCACCTTCAAGTAACACATCTATTTGCATAAAGTCACAATATTTTTTTATTAGTGATTTAATCCTTTCAGGCTCTATAAACTCTTTTTCTTCTTCAAGTAGGTGAAGTATTACATCTGTACCAATAGTCTCTCTTTCTGATTCCTCTAACGTGAAATTTGGCGATCCATCACAAGACCATTTGAAAGCTTTTGATTCCCCAATTGCTGATCT
>QCRB01000038.1 GCA_003209425.1 Prochlorococcus sp. AG-459-E08 | reverse complement strand
TAAAACTTTTCTTTGTTTTACCTGAGGACTAATCCTAATCACCTTTCCCTTAAGATTTTTTTGGAAACCGCCATTCTCACTGCTCAACTCAACATTCTGAGAGATAAAGACTCTATCGATATCAGATTCATAAACCTCTATCATAGCTTCCATTTTTTGACTAGAACCAATATCCAAAATCCCTTCATTTTGTGGCCTTTCACCAACTCTAGTATTTATTCCAAGGATAAAACCATCAATTGGACTTCTTAGCTTTGAATTAAACAGATCTATCTTGATATTTTTTTGATCTCCAATAAGGTTTATTTTCTGTTTTTGCAATTTTAATAATTCATCTTTTCTCTGTGAAAACTCTACAAAAGAATAAACATCTTTGCTCAAAGCTAATTCATACCTCTGAATTTGATCTTTCTTTATGATAATTTCTTCGTTAATAATATTAATTAGATTTTCATTTCTTTCGAGATCAGCAATTAATTTTTCTCCATTTTCAAAGATTGCCAGGATATCACCTTTTTTTACAAAATCTCCTTCATTTACTAAAATTTCGACAATTCGGGGGGAAGAGCCAAACTGACTTATTGGAGCTGCCAATTGCCTAATCTCTCCCGAAGGAGAAAGTTGACCTAGTGCGGCAACAGCTGTAATAGGAGGTATAAAATCTGAAGTTATTTCCTCTTTAAATTTTGAACTAGATTTATTATTTCCAGAACATGAAATAACCCCAAAAGATATGGGGGTAAATAATAAAAAATAAATAAATAAATTTTTTAATATTTTTAATTTCATTAATAATCGAAGAGTACTGTTTTTATATAGTTATTGACCCATTTTTCATCAAAATATTTTAGAAGCACCATACTAGTCTTTTCATTTTTCATTTGTTGAACACAATAATTTTTTTGAAAATCTATTCTTTCTTGGATAATTTCCTCATTAACTTCAGTTTTAGCTTTTTTACTTAATTTGATCAAAATAGAGAGGTATTGATCCACAACTCTACAAAAATCAGTTTTTTCAGATTTACTTTTTAAGGAAGCAAAAAATACATTATTAGAAAAAATGCCCCCCCATTCAGGAATCTCTCTCAAAAAGGTAAAAGAACTTTTATCAACTTCAGAAAGTAATTTTTCGTATTTCAAACCTTGGTTTTGTGATGCGGGGGATAAATCAACAATGGCAGCAGAAACATTATCATTTATTTTTACCAAATCCATACCAAAAATTGGGATGTCAAACTTTGGATCAGGAAAAAAAACGCAATGTAATATCTTAAGATTCTTTGAAAATTCTGCTACTTCAATATGTAACTTTCTAAATCCTTTTGCTTTATGAAATTCATTTTCAATATATAGTTCTCTGCCTATTTCTTTAGATATTATGTTAGTTAGTTTTGGATCAATTTTTATGCTCTTAAGGTCCTCAAGCATGGATCTATGCTCTCTAATATTTTGTAATAACTCCAAAATAAGAGGGTCAGTTAATTTTTTTTTAGTTAAAGATTCAGACAACAAAGCTAAAAAGTACCAAAATAGAATTTAAAGAGAAAATCGAAATGAACGTAGGAGATGTTAACTACTACACTCATTCAAGCAAAACTAGATGTGTGTTTGTGGATAATAAAGAATTGCCGCTTATAAGCATTGATATTTGGTGCAAAGCAGGTTCTTCATTTGAGGATGTTGATAAAAATGGCACTGCTCATTTTCTAGAACATATGATTTTTAAAGGATCTAACAAAATAATGCCAGGTGAGTTTGACCATAAAATTGAATCACTAGGCGGATTAAGTAACGCTTCAACAGGTTATGATGATGTACATTACCATGTCTTAGTTCCACACAGTAACTTTAAAGAATCACTTGCTCTTTTGACAAATATTGTAGTTGCTCCAAATTTGAATCCTGATGAATTTATAAAAGAAAAAGGGGTAGTTATTGATGAAATAAAACAACAAAATGATCAGCCTGAAGAAAGATTATTTAATTATTTTTTGAAAAGGGTTTGGTTAAGTCCAAATTATGCTAATTCGATTCTTGGAACTGAACATAGTATTAGAAACTTAGAGATAAATGACCTTGTGAAATTTCATAGGAAACATTACACTACCGAAAAAATTTGTATTGCAATTGCTGGGAATCTCTCTGAAGAAATTTATAAAATTTTTGAAAAAAGTGATCTATCTGGTATAAGAAAAAGTCCAAATCTAATAAATCCAAAAAATAAACCTTCATTAAAAATTAGGAATGCTAGAGAGTCAGTTAAGTTTGATAATTTAGAGTTTTCAAGAATATTTATGGCTTGGTTTATCCCAAACCTACATGATCAAAAAATTATTATTGGACTAGAGATATTAGCATCAATACTCTCTGTTGGAAGAAACAGCAGATTAGTTAAAATTTTAAAAGAAGATAGTAATTTAGTTGAATCGATATGTGTAGATCTAAATGCTGGAGAATTAGGCGGATTATTTATAATGGAAGCAAGTTGTGAGTCCCAAGATATTGATTTAGTAGAAAAGCAAATAAATAAAACAATTGATGAGATCTCAAATTGTAAAGCTGTAGCTTTAGATGAAATAAAAAAAGCTATAAATATTGTGAAAAGTAATTATATCTTTAATTTAGAAACATCTACACAACTCTCTTCATACTTTGGGAATGAACTTCTTTGGGGGAGAAAATCTTCAATCAATAATTTAGAGAGTTATTTAGAATATTGGAACGACTTGAATAACTTCAAAGAGATCACAGAATATATCCGTGGAGAGAAATTCACTTTAATTGCATCCCCTGGTAAATGTTAAAAAGATATTTTTTAAATAATAAAAAAAGGAATTTTTCAACTGCTTCAATTTGGATTAAAGGAGGCAGTAATTTGGATAGTATTGGCAAAAAAGGTGTAAACAAGATACTCAGTTCATTAATTACCAGAGGATGTGAGGGTTTCAATAATTACACTCTTTCAGAGTACATTGATTCCTATGGAGCAGAATTAAATCAAGAAGTATTTGAAGATGGTATTTCAATAAGCATTAAATCCCTAAATGAACATTTCAGCAAATTGTTCCCTCTATTAGATTTAATAATTAATAAACCAAATCTCTTAGAAATTGAATTTCAAAAAGTAAAAAAATCCTCAATTGATTTTATAAAAAAAGATAAAGAGAATCCATTTAGTATCTGTTTTGAAAAATGGAGAAGAATTGTTTACTCAAATCACCCTTATGCCTTTAATACTAATGGCAATTTAAATGATGTCTTAAAGATTACTTATGAAGATGTTTTGCTTGAGTTTAAAAATTTTAAAAATCGAGATAAGTATTTAATCTCAAATAATTTAGAAATCAATGGAGTAAGTATAGAAACATTAGAAAAAAAATCCTTAAAAGAAAAATCAAGACCTATAAATCACAATTTAACTCCCAGCAATAGATTTGATTTTAATAATAATGATACAAATCAAACAATAATAATGTTGGGTAACCAAACTTGCTCTCGTGGAAGTTTTGAATATTTGCCTCTCAAGGTTTTGGAGTCATATTTATCTTATGGAATGAGCGCTGCTTTATTTAAACTTTTTAGGGAAAAAAATGGAATCACTTACGATTTAGGTGTTTATTATCCTATTAGGAGTGGGAATGCTCCATTTTTAGTTTATTTTTCAGTTTCAAATCAAAAAGCCCTTTTCGCTTTTGAACTTTTATCAACCTTATGGAAAGATTTACTTTTAAATCCCTTGATTGATGCTGAAATATTTTTGGCTAAAGAAAAACTAAAAGGTTCTTTTCTATTAGGAAATCAATCACTTGATGAAATTTTACTACGAAAGATACAATTAATTAGTTATGGTTTAGGATCAATTTCTGGGCTCGATTTAAATTCTAAAATAGACGAAATATCTTCATTAGATATTCTTAAATTAACTAATAAGTATTTTTCAAAACCTTTTCTGAGTATTTCTGGCAATAAAAAAATATGTTTAGAAATTTCTAAAAGGTGGGAGAAAAACTTTTAAATTAGTTTTTCTCAATCTTATCAATATCGATCAAAAACGAACCTCTTCTAAACTTTACTTCAACAGTATCTGGAGACCTTATTGATAGAATTTCTCCAATTTCATCAATTGCCACCAGATCAGGTGGTCTTAACATCGGCATATTATCTGAAGTCTTCAAGTAAGAGACTGGCGCAATCAATTTAACCTTATCATTGATCTCAAATTTCATTTATAAATTAGATACATTCAAGAGTAGTATAAACATAAAGTTAGAAAAAATATCAACGAAATGCACTGATTCAGTCTAGAATCTTAGAACTAACTTTCTACAAATTAATGAATCAGAAATTTAAAACATTAATTTTATGGGCTTTACCTATACTTTTAGTAATAGTGCTTTCCTACCAATTTTTATCTTCAAGCAATGTAGATTCACTTAAATCTAATGGGACAACTATTGCACCAAGAAATTCTGCGGTAGCAAGAGTTAGTTACGGTAGATTTTTAGATTACATTAATTCAGGAAGGGTTACATCTGTTGATATTTTTGAGGGAGGTAGAAATGCAGTTATAGAGACAATAGATTCGGACTTAGATAATAAAGTGCAAAGGTTGCGTGTAGATCTTCCCGGCCTAACACCAGAACTTATAAATATTTTAAAAAATGAGGGAATAAGTTTTGATGTTCATCCAGTCAAAACAGCCCCTCCTGCATTAGGAATTTTGGGTAATTTACTCTTCCCGGCTATCTTA
>QCRB01000037.1 GCA_003209425.1 Prochlorococcus sp. AG-459-E08 | reverse complement strand
ATGCATCTGCTTCTTTTTTAGCAATCTCTAAAAGATTTTGAGTAAGTTCATCTGGCTCTAACAAATATTTTTCCCAATATTTCTTATTCCCATATCCGTTCTCTAATGCATGTTTGGCCTCGCCATTTTCCCTCGCTTGTTTTGCTAAATATTCAGCAGATGAGATTTCTCTTTGTAGTTTTAGGCAATATTCATTTCCACTAATTCTTAGACCCTTTGAAACAAAAGTTTTGCATGCATTTGGCCACATTTTCATTTTCTCATCATATTCTTTTTTAAGTTGGTTCACTTTATTTTCCCTCTCAATTTCTTCTTTTGTTTTAACTCTAGAGTTCATCATTTCTTGAAATTTAAGTCTTTCCTCCGCCTCTTTTTTTGCTAATTTCTCAGCTTTAAGTTTATTAGCTTCTTCTAATGCTAACTTTTCTTTCTCTGCTTTAATCTTTTCATTAATTTCAAGATCTACTTTCTTTTTTGCTTCATCTACAGCTTTTTGTTTAGCCATTAGAACATAATCAAGATCTATTCTTAAAGAACTGGTTCCACATCTTTTCATTAAAACTGAAGATCTCCTTGAAGAAACCCCTCTTAAAAGTGATGGATTTCTACAGAAATCTTTAGATTGCCTCTCATTCTTTTGGGCTACGTATTCTTGCAAATCTTTTTCAGCCTTCTCAAGTTCAATTTCGGCCTTCGATTTTGGAATAATAGAGGTTTGAATATTTTCTGATAATTGCTTATTTTGCTCAGGAATCGATTTAGAAATAGTTTCAGAGGTTAATTTAGAAACCTCATCAGGCTTGGAATTTAAATCTATATTTTCTTTTATTTTTGGTCTTAATTTTTTGCAATCAGGGAAAGGGGTTGATTCCGAATTACTATATGAGCAATCAAATTTTTCTTTATTAAAATCGTATGAAATATCAGGATATTTTTCATTATCAAGTGAGGTAGCTTTTATTAAATTGCAATTATTTGATGAGGGAGCAATAGTATATTTATTAATTCTCAATTGACTAAAATCTGAAGGGATTCCATATGCATAATTACTTTCACAATCTTTTTTCATCGACAAAAGAGTAGTTTTAGCGCTTTCAATGACGATATTTTTTTGCACATTGTTATAAACTGGAATGCCTATAGCAGAAAAGATACCCATTACTCCCATTACCACTGCTACCTCAATCATGGTGAATCCATCATTATTGCTTTTATTTGAAAAAGAAATAGACATGAATTGGGCTAAGTACAAACTTTTTTTGAATATTAATCTCATTTAAAGGTCTTGGCTTTTAAATTAAAATAAAATGGCATTTCCCTCAAATTTCCCTCAAATAAACTGTGAGGAGTCCGAATTAGTCCATACTTTATTCCTCAAAAATCCTGATATAGCTATAAGTCTCAATGATAGCCTTATTCTTTCGGGTACTTTGGGAGCACTAGGTCGCAGGTTTGAATCCTGTCGCCCCGATCAGTTATTGCAGTAGGTTTGGGATATTGACTAATCGTCTTAATATAAGATTTGCCCCTCCTGAGCTATAGCTTGCTATTACTTGCACCTATTGGTGCTCCTTTTGCCCCTCTAGTCATATATTTTCTCCTGGTCTAATATCTCCCTCTTATAATCCTCAGCAAGCTCATCATTATATCTGCACTCTTCAATTATTTTTACTATCTCGGAGATAGCTATAGTTTTTCGATCTTGCATCATTTATTAATAGTTATTTTTAAGCAGCATCATATTCATCCCTATCTTCAAGCTCTCTCATAAATCTTTTATCTAATAAATAGTTGTCTATAAGCTCTGCTGCCATCTGTATCTCAGCAGCAGGTTCTTGTAGATCTTTATCTAATAAGTAATTGTCTATAAGCTCTAGATTGTTATTTTCTTTAATTTGTTTATCGCTTTTTAATAGTTCTCTTATGTAGTCATATACAAGATCTTGATCGTATCCACTTTCTCTAATTTCTTTCAACATTTCGTCTGGAATTTCCATAATCGTCAATCCCTTAAAAACTTCTATATATATAGAAACGTATTTCAAATAAAAATCAAATATTATTTATAGAATAAATTAAAAGAAAAATAATCTTCGATATTTAATGTTGCGACTTCTTCCGTTACCAATTTTTATTTGCATTTATCTATTCTCATGGTGGAGATGTAAAAAAAATATTATCGCTAGTGATAAGCAACTAAAACCTTGCATTGATTGGGCATATATAAAAAATTTATCTCTCCCACCAAAACCTTCATTTGTCGAGTTTTATATTGTTTATGTTTCTTCTTTTTTTAAATTTCCTTTTGGGATAATTATTCAACAACTACCTTTCGCAAAGAAAGTAAGATATTACGAAAGAGAAATGAAATTAATATTTGATAAATGGAATTTAGAAAAAATTAAAAAAATAATTAACTAAATATCTATCAAATCAGAAGAGTCCCACAGAGAGCCCCCCGACTGATATCATGCTATTTCAAACAATATCAGTGCTGTTTTTTCTGTCTTAAAAATGATTAACTATTAGATATTTAAACAGAAATATCAATAGTTCTTAGAAATCTCTTAAAAAAAATCTCTAGTGCTTTGGAAGCACTAGGTCGCAGGTTCGAATCCTGTCGCCCAGACCATTTAAACCCCATTTATAATAGCGAGTCTCCCAGACTCGCTTTTTTATTAAGAAATTTGTCTATAAGTAAAATGGAAAAATGAAATATTTAATGATTGAAAACAATATTTTTGCTAATTTTTGTTTAAATAATTGATTTTCTGTTTAATTGAAAAATAATCGAAACTATAAAAATGGATTCAGTCTTATAGAACTGGTTGTAGTTATTGCAGTTTTAGCGATATTATCAGCTGTTGCCATCCCCACATATACTAGGGTAACGAGAAAAGCAAGGCAATCTGCAGCCATGGCATTCGTTGATGCAGTTTTAAAAACTGCAGTAGTTTTTAATTCCGAAAATGATAGATGGCCAAATTCATGGATTGAATTTGCTCAAAATAGCAATGCAATTAATGCTAGTGATCTAGAGAGTTGTTCCAGATATAATTCTCGCTGTTCAGGGAACCAGACTATCATTCTTAAAGGCCAATACATCACCGAATATTATTTGAGACCTGATGAGATCAGAATAAGTGTCTGGAATCCAAGTCCTGAATATAAAAATCATCATGTATGGGGCTGTTTTAATCTTAATAGAGGTGGGAACATTTATACCTGGAATACTGAAAAATACTTCCAGGGGCCAGCTTGGGGTAATGAGAATACAAGAATTACTGGGGATAATGGCGAGAGACTTAGTATGTGTGGACAGGTTGGAGGAGTAGGAGAATAATTTAGAAAAAAAATAAGGATAAATCATGGACAAATCTTGCTTTATTTGATGAAGCAATTTACACAACCCCAAGCAAGAATCCAGATATAGCTCGAAAAACTAGTGCTTACAATTGGTAGGGAAGTGCTTTGGGAGCACTAGGGCGCAGGTTCGAATCCTGTCACCCCCTACTTTTTAAAAACCAAGTCATACTAGGAATTTTCCCAGACTCGCTTTTTTATTGCTCACTGTCTTAAATTGAGAAAGGAGCCCTAAAAGGAGCGCTAAAAGGAGCGCTAGGTTTACGTACTTTCTACATACTTGTGTCTTAGAAGTAGCTATTGAATATAGAAGTTTTCTTCCAACCCTCCTCTAATAACTTCTTATATTCTTCTCTAGCAGCTTCAACAGTTTCTACCCTGGAACCTTTCATAACTGGTTTACTACTTCTCTTATAAACACACCCATAAGAAACCATCATTGCGTCAAGACAAGGACTAGGCTTCGATAAATCTTCAAATGGTTCAAATACTTTTATTCTCGATCTGTCCTTATTGATAAGAGTAAATTTTTCCATTACTACTTATATGTATTGAGTAATGCTATGTAAATTCCCAACAATATGAATAATGGCATACCTACACCGATAACATCATTTGGTTGATTATTCCAAAGCTCCTGAAAATATCCCATAAAAAATTCACTCTCTATTTAAGAATAGTAAAGAAAATAATTATGGACGAATAGAAAAGTATCACAAAGAAATTGGAAAGATAATAAAAGATTTAACTTTCTCTTAAGTGGACAAACAAGGTGAGCTTTGGGATAATAGAAAAAAGAATGGGATAAAATTTGATTACTAAATTGGATGATACTTCTTGGCAGAAAGAGTTCTTGGAAATGAAGTCACATTCAACCTCAGATGTAAGACTTCTAATGCAAGGTGCAAAAGGATTCAGAGAGGCTTGGCACTTAGGTTCTCTGCATGAGGAATACAAAATCATGAAACGTCGAGAACACCAACAACAGCATTAGAAGAAGCTAATAAACTTAAAGCTGAGAAATTAGCAAAAAAAGAGGCGGAGGAAAGACTTAAATTTCAAGAAATGATGAACTCTAGAGTTAAAACAAAAGAAGAAATTGAGAGGGAAAATAAAGTGAACCAACTTAAAAAAGAATATGATGAGAAAATGAAAATGTGGCCAAATGCATGCAAAACTTTTGTTTCAAAGGGTCTAAGAATTAGTGGAAATGAATATTGCCTAAAACTACAAAGAGAAATCTCATCTGCTGAATATTTAGCAAAACAAGCGAGGGAAAATGGCGAGGCCAAACATGCATTAGAGAACGGATATGGGAATAAGAAATATTGGGAAAAATATTTGTTAGAGCCAGATGAACTTACTCAAAATCTTTTAGAGATTGCTAAAAAAGAAGCAGATGCAT
>QCRB01000036.1 GCA_003209425.1 Prochlorococcus sp. AG-459-E08 | reverse complement strand
ATTATAAGTTTAATAATTTACATTATGATTTAAATATGGCTTTACTAGTAAAAAAATTTGGCGGAACTTCTGTCGGTGATGTTAAAAAAATTAAAAATATTGCAAGTAGCATTTGTCAAAGTAAGGAATCAGGAAATGAAATTGTTGTAGTTGTCTCTGCAATGGGGCAAACTACAGATGATTTAAATTGTTTAGCAGAATCAGTTAGTAAAAATCCTAATCGAAGAGAGTTGGATATGCTTCTCTCAACTGGAGAGCAAGTTACCATATCTCTTCTCTCAATGGCATTAAACGAATACGGAATACCTGCAATTTCAATGACCGGTAGCCAGGTTGGAATTATTACTGAATCAATACATGGAAAAGCGAGAATTCTGGATATTAAAACAGAAAGAATTCAAAATTATATAAATCAGGGTTTTGTAGTTGTAGTGGCTGGTTTTCAAGGAACAACATTAAGTCATACGGGTTCAATGGAAATTACAACTTTGGGTAGAGGTGGTTCAGATACTTCCGCAGTAGCTTTATCAACAGCTTTAGGAGCTGAGACTTGCGAAATTTATACAGACGTTCCAGGGGTTCTTACTACTGATCCAAGAATTGTTCCTAATGCAAAACTCTTAGATGAAATTAGCTGTGAGGAAATGCTTGAACTTGCAAGCGTCGGTGCTTCAGTTCTGCATCCAAGAGCAGTCGAAATTGCTCGTAATTATGGCATTAAATTGTGTGTCAAATCAAGCCAAAGTGAGTCAAGTGGTACTCTCCTAGAAAGTCAAATCCAACCTCTCCCGCTAAAAAGAGGATGCTTAGAATTAACAAAAACAGTCAATAGTCTTGAAGTATTAGAAAACCAAGCAGTATTCAGTCTCTCAAATATTCCTGATATGCCTGGGATTGCTGCACAAATATTTGAAAAACTTTCAGAAGCAAGTATTAATGTAGATTTAATCATACAAGCCACAAATGATGGAAATAATAATGATATTACATTTACTGTTAGTGAAGTAGAAGTTCAAAAAACTGCAGAACAATGTGAACTTATAACAAGTCAATTAGGAGGAGAATATAATCTAAAAACAAACATGACTAAATTAAGTATTCAAGGAGCAGGCATTATGGGTAGACCTAGTGTATCAGCAGATTTATTTGATACTTTATCTCAAGCGAATATAAATGTCAGGTTAATAGCTACTAGTGAAATTAAAGTCAGCTGCGTAATTGAAATTAATAATATTCCAAAAGCTATTAGATTTGTTGCTGAGAAATTTAAGTTATCCGATACACAAATATTTGTTAATCCAATCAACGAAAAACAAGATCAGCCTGAAGTGAGAGGAATTGCATTAGATAAAAACCAAGTTCAAGTAAGTTTCCGAAAACTGCCTGATCGGCCGGGTGTAGCAGCATCGATATGTTTAGCATTAGCTGAAAATAATTTACTTTTCGATACTATCGTGCAGTCTGAAAGAATTTCTTCCTTAAAAACTAAGGATATTAGTCTTACAATGAATAAGCAAGATAGGGAAAAAGCTATCTTAGTTTTTGAGACCTTAACAAAAAAATTACCCGGCTCATACATTGAAGATGGCCCCGCCATAGCCAAAGTTAGTGCTGTAGGAGCGGGAATGGCATTTAAGGTTGGAACTGCGGGAAAAATATTTAGAGCATTAGCTGACCAGAATATCAATATTGAAATGATTGCCACTAGTGAAATTAGGACTTCATGTATTGTCTTAGAAAAAGATTGTGACAAAGCAGTTAATGCGATTCATAATCATTTTGAATTAGAAAAATAAGTTCTTTTTAGTTATTTCTTGCCAATTTTTGCCTTAATTTTTTGATTCTATCCCTCAAATTGGCTGCTTCTTCAAAATTTAATTCTTTTGCAGCATCTTTCATTTTAATTTCTAACTTTTCTATTAAATCAGGCAATTCTTCGAGCAAACATTGATTATCGCTGGAATTGAGAATTGCTTCAGTTTTGTTATTAACTATATTTATTAAATCTTTGGATAAACCACCAGCATCTAATTTTCTGGAAAGTTCTAGAAAAGATAATATTGAATTTTCTAATTTTTTTCCTGCAGGTTTTGGGGTAATACCATTGACTTGGTTATATTTTTTTTGGATAGTTCTTCTTCTCTCAGTTTCAAATATTGCTCTTTTCATTGAATCTGTAAAGTTATCTGCATAAAGCAAAGCAACACCTTCAACATGTCTTGCAGCTCTTCCTATTGTTTGAATCAATGACCTCTCTGCCCGTAGAAAACCTTCTTTATCAGCATCTAAAATAGCGACTAACGATACTTCAGGAAGATCTAGTCCCTCTCTTAATAAATTAACTCCAACCAAAACATCATATTCGCCCATCCTAAGGTCTTGAATAATTTCAATTCTCTCAATTGAATGAATTTCGGAATGCAAATATCTAACTCTTACCTTATTTTCAGATAAAAAATCAGTTAGATCTTCAGCCATTCTCTTAGTAAGTGTTGTAACTAGAACTCTTTGATTCTTTTCAGCTCTAATTCTTATTTCAGATAACAAATCTTCTATTTGGCCCTCACTAGGTCTTACATCAATTACAGGGTCTAATACCCCAGTTGGTCTTATAACTTGCTCTATAAATTCACCATCACATTGATCTAATTCCCATTGGCCGGGAGTTGCACTTATAAATAATGTCTGTTTTGATTTTTCCCAAAACTCTTCACATTTTAAAGGTCTATTATCTGCAGCACTTGGCAATCTAAAACCATGATCTATTAAAACTTTTTTTCTAGATTGATCACCGTTGTACATCGCATGAAGTTGAGGACATGTTACATGACTCTCATCAACTACCAACAACCAATCTTTGGGAAAGTAATCTATTAAGCATTCTGGTGGTGAACCTTCCTCCCTACCTGATAAATGACGAGCATAGTTCTCAACTCCGTTACAATAACCAACTTCTTTAAGCATTTCCAAATCATATTTTGTGCGTTGTTCTAGACGTTGAGCCTCTAATAATTTTCCTTCGTATGTAAATTTATCGAGTTGAGTTTTTAATTCGCTTCTAATTGCACTTATTGCACTCTCAAGTCTTTCTTTTGGAGTCACAAAATGCTTCGCTGGGTAAACGCTAACTTGTTCCAAACTTTCAAGTATTTCTCCGGTAGTAGGGTCAACATATCTAATAGCTTCGACTTCATCACCAAATAATTCGATTCTTATTAATCTATCTTCATAAGCTGGACCAATTTCTAAAACATCACCTTTAATTCTAAATCTACCTCTCGTAATTTCAATATCATTTCTAGTGTATTGATTTTCAACGAGGGACCTCAAAGAAGAACGTAGATTTATCGATTTTCCGACCTCAAATTTAACTGCAGCTTTTAAATACTCGCTCGGTATACCAAGACCATAAATACAACTTATTGAGGCTACAACAATTACATCTTTTCTTTCGAATAATGAGCGTGTTGCAGAATGTCTAAGCATATCTATTTCTTCATTAATTGAAGCAGTTTTGGCTATATAAGTATCACTTACAGGTACATAAGCTTCAGGTTGATAATAATCGTAGTAAGAAATGAAGTACTCAACAGCATTTTTTGGAAAAAATTCTCTTAATTCATTACATAGTTGTGCAGCTAACGTTTTGTTATGAGCCAATACAAGAGCTGGCCTTCCCGTCTGTTGAATTACATTCGCAATGGTAAATGTTTTACCAGTTCCAGTAGCTCCTAAAAGAGTCTGAAACTCTTTGCCAGTATTAACACCTTTCACTAATTTTTTAATAGCTTCTGGTTGATCTCCATTTGGTTCATAAGGAGCTTGAAGCTTATAATTGTTCATCAAGCTAGTAGCTAAATAATATTAATATACTAGGAAATTTTTTCTCCAATTATTGAATTTTTCAAAGATTCTTTTAAGCCTCTAACAACCGCAATCATTGATATTAAATCATCTAATTTATTAACTGCAGATCCAACGCCAACTGCTGAAGCTCCAGAGGATATTGCTAGTGGACAAGTTACTTGACTTAGTCCAGAGGCACTCATGATTGGTATATTCAGAGATTGTTTCTTAAATTCTTGATGAATAGCATAGGTAGCTGCAAGAGTTGGTACTGATTTTTCAAAAAAGCCTTGGATTCCTGGAGAGTAAGGAGTAGAACTGGTGCCACCTTCTGTTTGAATAATATCAACACCTTCTTCAACTAGCTTTACAGCAAGATCAACTTGTTTATCAATAGGCATAGTATGAGGAACAGTTACTGACAAAGGAATATTAGGCAATAAATCCCTCGTCTCTTGTGTAATATTTAAAACTTTTTTATCTGAAAAATTAATGCCTTTTTCATAAAAAGTATCGTAATTTCCTATCTCAATTAATGAAGCGCCTGCTTTTACAGAATCTTGAAAAGATCGAGGCACTACTGAACTAACACACACGGGTAGTGTTGAATTCTTAAGTGCTAAATCTACAAGTTCAGGTTTACAAGCAATATCGACAAGATCTGCTCCACCTATTGAAGCAGCCTCAACAATCATTTTCACAGATTGAACATCGAAATTATTCAATCCTGAAATAACTTTGAGTAAAGATTTGCTTCTAAACTCTTCTTTAATTTTTTGTGGCAAAAGATTAATCTGAATCATTTACTTAATGAATTTATTACCCGATTGTGACATTGTTTTAGTAAAAGAGTGCATTTTTTAAAAAATATTATCTGAGCAACACAAAATGTCTGATAAAAAATTAAATCAGAAAAATTGGTCATCATGGCATCATCAGCTTCATAAGGAGATTCTTACCAAAAAAATATTAATTCCCAAAGGATCGAATATTTTAATAAGTGTTTCCGGGGGACAAGACTCAATGGCCTTATTAAACCTAATTAATGACCTAAAAAAACTACATAATTGGTCTATTAGTGTTTGGCATGGTGATCATCAGTGGCACGAAAAATCCTCACTTTTTGCTCTTGAATTAAAAAGTTATTGCGAAGATAAAAATATTTCATTTTCTTTTGATCAAGCAAATAAAGAAAACATTTCATCAGAAGAAAAAGCACGAGAATGGAGATATCAAAAATTATGTGAAAGAGCCAAAACTTTATTAAATAAAAATCAGCAAAAACATAATATTTATTTGTTAACTGGTCACACGAGTAGTGATAACGCAGAAACATTTATCCTCAATTTATCTAGAGGAAGCAATTTTGCCGGTCTGAGTAATATTGAGAGCAAAAGATTACTAGAAAATCAAATTTTTTTAATAAGGCCAATATTAAATTTCAGTAGAGAAGATACAAAACAATTTTGTAATGATATGAAAATCCCAGTCTGGGAAGATCCTACAAATTCAGATCTTAAATTAAAAAGAAATCTAGTAAGAAAAAAAATTATTCCTACCTTGGAGGTTATTTATCCTGGTTGTTCTGAAAGGATAAATAATTTTTCACAAAAAATGAGCAACTACAATAAGGAACGTAATGATCTTGGTGAACTAGCATACCTATATTGTAA
>QCRB01000035.1 GCA_003209425.1 Prochlorococcus sp. AG-459-E08 | reverse complement strand
ACTTTACCCACTGGTAAAAATTTCTTTTCAGTTGATTCGAGAGGACTGCCAACTGAATCAGCATGGAGTGTTGGTTGTCAGTCCGCTTCTCAAATACTTGATTTATACAAACAAGATAATGGAGAAGATTTAAAAAAAATAGCAATATCCGTATGGGCAACATCCACAATGAGAAATGGTGGTGAAGACATTTGTCAAATACTATATTTATTAGGAGTACAGCCTATTTGGGATGGGCCATCAAGAAGAGTAGTTGATCTAGAAATCATTCCTTTATCTGTTCTCGAAAGACCAAGGGTTGATGTTACTTTAAGGATTTCGGGAATGTTTAGAGATGCATTTCCACAGTTAGTTAAATTAACTTCTAAAGCAATAAATCTTGTTTCTAATCTTAATGAAGATGATAAATTTAACCCTCTTGCTGAGGCATTAAGGGATGGTGATTCAATTAATCGTATATTTGGGTCAGCGCCAGGTTCATATGGAGCTGGTCTGCAAGAACTAATTTCAAATTCTAATTGGGAAAATATTGATGATTTTGGAGAATCTTTTCTTAATTGGAGTAAGTGGATTTACAGTGATAATCTTGAACCTATAGAGGATAAAAAATCATTAGAAAATGCTCTTAAAAATGTGCAGTTAGTTGTTCATAACCAAGATAATAAGGAACATGATATTTTAGATTCTGATGATTATTATCAGTTTCAGGGAGGATTATCTTCAGCAGTAAAAAAATTGAGCGGTAAATTACCTGAAATGTATCATGGTGATTTATCAAAATTTGGATTATCTAAAATTTCAAAATTACAAGATGAAATTAATAAAGTTGTTATATCAAGAATACTTAACCCTAAATGGATAAATGGAATGATGGATAATGGTTATAAAGGAGCGTTTGAATTTTCAGCTACACTAGATTACTTATATGCTTTTGATGCTTCAACTGAAGTAGTCTCAGATTGGTGTTATGAGGAAGTTTATAAATCATGGTTATGTGATCTGGATCTTAGGAATTTCTTTCTAGAGAATAATCCATGGGCTTTAAGAGATATTGCACAAAGATTTCTTGAAATTGCCAATAGAAAAATGTGGAATAATTGTTCATCAGATGTCATTGAAAATTTAAAGAACATAATTATTAATACTGATTCAATAATTGAAAAAAACGAATTCTGAATTATCTACCTAATAGCGAAAGTCCATGACTATCTGTTCCGCATGATTTAAGCATTGAATATTTATCTGCTAATTTATCTATTTCTGAACATACAAATAAACTAGGATTCCATACTTCATTAAGTTCATAATCGTACCAAACCTCTATTCCATCAATACCTTGTATTTTTGCCTCTGGAATTAATTTATAAAAGGGAATCCTGTATCTGGCTGGATGTGCAAGAAATGATAAACCACCAGCTAAATTTATTGCTTTAATAACAGATTTAATATTTAAATCATTACCTATTGGAGACTCCCCAAGGATGTAGGGATTTAGGTATTTACTTTTTATATCTATTCCCAAGCCAATTACATGTACTAAACATCCTAGAATCAAACAATTAATTTCTATTCCCGAAATTAATGTAAAAGAATCTTTAGGATAATTTTTGAGTATATTATTTTTTTTTATATATTCATGAGCTTTAATTGTATGATGATCGGTTATTGATAAAAATTTCAAGTTATTTTTATAAGCTTGTTCTAAAAGTTCATATGGTTCTAGACTTCCATCACTAAATTTTGTATGACAGTGAAAATTAATATTTTTAGGACAACTATTTTTATTAATATTGGAAGTTAATTTTACTAAGTCTTCCCTATTCATTACTTAATGAATTCTCATTTTGCTTTCTAATCTTTGCATATAATTGTATTGAAGCCAACATGAAAATAATTAGTCCAACTACGCTCCATGTAGCAACACTAGTTGGAAAATTATTTTTAAAAATAACTAAAAGTACAATTATAAATAATAATAAAGTAGGCAATTCATTTAATAATCTAAGGTTTTTTGCTGAAATGGTTGAAGTACCATTTTGTAATGAATTCATTATTTTATAACAATAAGAATGATAAATTACTAATGCTAAAACAAAAGAAATTTTAATTTGCAACCACTTCTCACTTAACCAACTTGGTTGCATAATAACCATGCATATAGCCATACTTAAAGCTAATATCATCCCAGGTGTTGTGATTATATTCGCCAGCCTTTTTTCCATCAAGGTGTATTGTTTATTAAAGGCAATTTTTAATTCATTATCCATATTTTTAGATTCTTCATGATATATAAAAAGTCTTACTAAATAAAAAAGTCCTGCGAACCAAACGATTACACCCATAATGTGAAGTGATTTAAACCAGAGATATGCTTCAGCTGCCAAATTACTAGATTAATTTAAAAATATATATTTTTAATATAGTTATATTTAACAATATCAAGAAATCTATTTTTCAAAAATTAATTAATATTTATAACTCGTTAAAATATTCATATATATCATTTACTGAATTTTTTCCAAGTCCTTTAACTTTTGATAAATCCTCTTTACTAGCTATTCTTATCGCGTCTATTGATTTAAAATGCTCAAGCAATTCTCTTATTCTTGATGGTCCTAATCCACTGATTTGGGACAATTGAGATCTATTCATTCTCTTTGATCTTTTGTCTCTATGAAAAGATAATGCAAATCTATGTGCTTCATCTCTTACCCTTCTTAATAAAAGGACTCCTTTTTGATTTTCATCAGTATCAAGAGACTTAGTAAAGCCTGGAATAAATATTTCTTCATTTTTTTTTGCTAATGAACATATAGTTACTTCTTCCACAAGATTTAATTCTTTTAATGCTTTAATAGCTGCATTTAACTGTCCTTTCCCTCCATCAATCATTATTAAATCAGGCCAATCTGATAGAAGTTCATTGTCTAATTTACTATTCGTTTTATCATTTAATATTGAAAAATCCCCTCCGTTTTTTTTAAATCTTGACCATTTTTTAAACCTTCTATGTATTACTTCATATATCGAAGCAAAATCATCACTATGTCCTACAAAAACGTTTGGATCTTTAATTTTATATTTCCTATAATGCTGTTTAGAAGGAATCCCATCAATAAAAACGACTTGTGATGCTACAGGGTCACTACCTTGTATATGGCTTATATCATAACCTTCAATTCTTTTGGGTTGTTCGCTTAATTCAAGTATTTGGGCAAGATCCTCAATTGATGATTCATTATCTTGTATCCCATTTAATATTCTATCTAATTCCAATTTCGCATTTTTTAAAACCATTTCTACAGTTTCATGTTTTTTATTTCTTTTTGGGATTAAGATTTTTACTTTCTTATTTCTTAGCTCCGTTAACCAATCCTCTATGGTTACTTGTTTTGGAAGGTTATATTGAATAAGAATTTCTGATGGTATTTCTACGGCTTCAACATTCATATAATGCTCTTCTAATATCTTTTGTAAAATAAGATTTTCATCTTCATTATTTAATTTTTGACTATAGCCAATTCTTCCAATGAGCTTACCAGATCTCATTTGGAAAATTTGTATACTAGCTACATTTTTTTCTGAAACTATTCCAAAGATATCTCTATTAATTGATGAATCTGGAATTGATATTTTTTGTGACTCAGTTAATAATTTTAAACCTGAAATTTGGTCCCTTATTTTTGCTGCATTCTCATAATCTAAATTATTTGAAAATTGCAGCATTCTTTTTTGTAAAAATATTTCTAAGTCATCATTCCTTCCCTGAAATATCATAGATACTTGTTTCATTATTTTTTTATAATCGTCAGATGATATTACTTCTTGGCAAACACCTGGACATCTTCCTATTGAATAATTCAAACAAGTTCTATCTTTATAGACTGGCCTTGGCCTTTGTCTAAGTGGAAATATTTTTTTTATCGTAAATAATGTTCTCCTTAATAATCCGACATCTACATAAGGTCCATAATATCTATCTAAATTATTTCTATTTCTTCTTCTTCTTGTAATAAATATTCGAGGGTATTTTTCACTCCAAGTTATGCAAAGATATGGATATTTCTTATCATCCTTTAAAAGAATATTAAAGTATGGTTTGTTTGTTTTTATTAAATTCGACTCTAAATTTAGTGCTTCATATTCGCTATCTGTGACTATAATTTCTATTTCGGTTATTTGACGAACCATCAAACTTAATCTTGGTGTTAAATCTGAAAAATTATTAAAATAACTACTTACTCTACTGCGTAGTTTTTTTGATTTACCAATATAAAGTAAATTATTATCTATATCTTTAAAAAGATAGCAACCAGATGATTTTGGAATTTCGGATAATCTTGATTTTAGTAACTCTTTATTATTAATTAATTTATATTCAATTTTAAAATTATATTTGTTATCTATTGTGTCTATAGAGGAATTACTCATTTATAAAGATTAACCTCCATAATTCCAGCCAGTTGAAGATAAATTTAGAGAATCAACATCATTATTCAAATAAGCAGATTGAACTTCTCCTACAAAAACTGTATGGTCTCCATGAATAACACTTCCAACAACATTACATTCAACTCCACCAACACTATCAACTAAAATAGGTAATCCAAGTTCACCTAAATTAAATTCAACTGATTCAAATCTGCCTCCTAATGCTTTTTGGGGTTTAAAGAAAACAGCTGCTAGATCCTTTTGATCACTTTTGAGGACATTTAATGAGAACTTATTGGTGGACTTTATTATTTCATGACTAGAACCTTCTGCTCTAACAGCCATTACGACTAATGGAGGAGTGAAGGAACCTTGAGTCACCCAACTAGCAGTAAATCCATTCACTTCATTTTTATCTTCGTCTCTAACTCCACAAATGAATAATCCGTGAGGTATTTTTCTTAATAAGATTTTTTTTGCTTCTAGATTTAATGTCATAATTAATATATCTAATAAACTTATTTTAACTAAATTTCTTATTCGATCATAATAAATTCATGAAAATTCTTTATCCTGGTACATTTGATCCTTTAACAAACGGGCATATTGATTTAATAGAAAGAGCTGAAAAAATATTTGGCAATCTAGTAGTTGCTGTTTTAGAAAATACTTCTAAAACACCAACATTTAATCTTGAAAGAAGAATAATACAAATAAAAAATTCTCTTTCTCATTTACCTAATATAGAAGTTATTTCTTATTCCGGTCTAACTGTTGATTGTGCAAATGATCTAAAAGCTAATCTTATTTTAAGAGGCTTAAGAGCAATGAGTGATTTTGAGTATGAACTTCAGATTGCCCATACAAATAAATCTCTTAATAATAAAATTGAAACTATATTTTTATCGACAAATACAAATTATAGTTTTCTTAGTAGTTCTTTAGTAAAAGAAGTTGCAAAATTTGGTGGTGAAATTAATCATATGGTACCCCCCTCTGTTGAGAGGGATTTAAAAGAATTTTTTAAATGATATTTATTATTTACAAGATTTCAAGTAATAAACATCACGTAGTAATTTAAAAGCTTTTTCTTTATCAATTTTATTAGAATTTTGGATAATGCTTATAATTATTGGCTTTTCATTTTTATATAAAAAGCCAGATAATGCAAAGACATTTGAAAGAGTCCCAGTTTTGCCAAAAAACTTTCCAGATAATTCACTATTTACAAATCTTTTAGCTAATGTTCCTCTTACTCCAGTAATTGAAAGTGTAGATTGATAAGCTTTAAAATTATTAGAATATCTCATTTTATCTAAAAACAATACAACTAACCTTGTTGTAATTTTATTTTTTCGAGACAATCCACTAGCATCTGCAAAGTATGCATTAGTTGTTGGGAGGCCTTTATTTTCAAGCCATCTTTTCAATTTTATATAGTCATTATCGTTCCATGTATTTGAGGCATTTTTAAAGAGAGATTCAGCTGTAAAATTATGGCTTTCAGAATTT
>QCRB01000034.1 GCA_003209425.1 Prochlorococcus sp. AG-459-E08 | reverse complement strand
TGAGAATGGCTTATTGACTTTAATTGCTCCAAATACATTTTCCAGTGATTGGTTAAGAAAGAATTATTGTGAAACTATCGAAAAAGCTGCAAAAGAAATTTGTGGCCATGATGTAAAAGTTGTTTTTAAATCTGAAACAAATATCAGCAGTGATTCAACAAATAAAGATAACCCAAATGAACAGAATGTTAATCATCAAACAAAATCTTTTTCTAAGAAGATCCAAGATAATTCTTCTAAAAATCGATCCAAAAATCCTAATGGTTTAAATTTACGATATGTCTTTAAAAGATTTGTTGTTGGTCCAAATAGCAGGTTAGCTCATGCTGCGGCTTTGGCAGTAGCTGAATCTCCTGGGAGAGAATTTAATCCACTATTTATTTGTGGTGGAGTAGGCCTCGGTAAAACTCATTTAATGCAAGCAATAGGTCATTATCGAGTTGAAATAGACCCAGAAGCAAAAGTTAAATATGTATCTACTGAGACTTTTACTAACGACGTTATCAGTGGTATTAGGAGAGATGGAATGACAGCCATACGAGATAAATATCGAAATGTAGATTTGATTTTAATAGACGATATACAGTTCTTAGAAGGGAAAGAATATACACAGGAAGAATTTTTCCATACTTTCAACGCACTTCATGAATCAGGAAGTCAAATAGTTATTGCAAGTGATAGACCTCCCAATCAATTGTCGGGAATTCAGGAGAGGTTGATTTCTAGGTTCTCTATGGGTATGACTGCAGATATTCAACCACCTGACCTTGAGACAAGGACTGCAATTCTTCAAAAAAAGATCTTGCTGTTTTTATAAATTTACTTGCTACTTTACAATTCGCTGGAAGATCAGTTGGTTTAGAATAATTGCTATTTTTCTTAACCGCCAACGACATATGACAACCCCCAAAACCTAAATCTAATAACTTTGCGACTTTTAATTCAGATTCTCGTAAAACGTCATACCCAACAATACCTAAATCCGCCTGACCATAACTTACATAAACAGGAACATCTCCATTTCTTACTAATAAAGCCTTAGCCCTTTTGCAATTTGATTCAAAGGTTAATGATCTATTACTTCTGTCCAATGCGTCAGAGAAATCTAACCCAGCTCTTTTAAAAGTTGAAATTGAATCTTTTAACAGAGCTCCTTTTGGTAAAGCTATAGTAAACATAGATCAATTTCTTCCAAGGATTATTCATTCTAAGTTAACAATGGAATTTAATAAAGCTCGTAATATTATCGGACTCAGAGTTTTAAGTGACAACGTAATTTGGTTGTGGGTAAAAGATAATTCCGTTGTAGTCGTAGATCCATCTGTTCACGAACCAGTAATTAAATATTTAGATGAAAACAATTTGCACTTAAAAGCTATTTTGCAAACTCATCATCATCCAGACCATATTGGAGGGACAAAGTCTCTTATTGAAAAGTGGCCAAATGTAAAGGTGATTGCTTCCTCTAAAGAAAAAAAGCGAATTCCTTTTCAAAATGTATCTGTAGAGGATGAAGAAACTTTGAATATTTTAGGCGAAGAAATAAAAATAATTGAAGTATTAGGGCATACACGCTCACATATTGCCTTCTTTTTGAATGGGAAAAATCCTATTCTTTTTATTGGTGATACATTATTTTCTGGAGGCTGTGGAAGAATTTTTGAGGGAACTTATCAACAAATGTATTCTTCACTAGAAAGAATCAAATCTTTACCAAAAAATACTCTCATATATTGCGCCCATGAATATACTAAGGCAAATATATTATGGGCATTGAATCTCAAGCCTAAAGACCAAGATATAAAAAATAAACTTTCAGAAGTTGAAAAAAAACTTTCTCTTAATGAATTAACAATTCCATTCTTGCTTGATGAAGAGATGAAAATAAACCTTTTCTTAAGAGCAAAAAATTTGGAAGAATTTACTTTTTTAAGAACGAATAAAGATTTATGGGTTTAAATAGATAGGTATCTTATTAAACAAATGTCCCCCAAACAAGTAATTAAAACATCAAATGCTCCAGATCCAGTCGGACCTTATAATCAAGCGATAAAAGCTGGGGACTTTATCTATTGTTCTGGTCAAATAGCTATAGACCCAGCTTTAAATGAAATAACATGTTTAGGTGATATAGAAAAGGAAACTATTCAAGTTTTAAAAAATCTCGCAGCAGTTCTTGAAGCTGGTGGAGCCAAAATAGAGGATGTAATAAAAACAAATATTTACTTAACCGACTTAAGTAATTTTCAAATTGTCAATAAAATATATAGTGACTTTTTTAATATAGAGAATCCTCCAGCAAGGGCTTGTGTAGAAGTTTCATCTCTGCCAAAAGGAGTTTTGGTTGAGATAGATTGCGTCGCATTTCTTGATTAATTTCTAATTATTTAGAAATTTGAAATATGAACCAATTGTGCACCATACGCAGGCTTAGATCAGATTAATGAAAATTGTAGTACTGAGATTACAGAAGATATGAAATCCCGAGCAACAGTCAATTCTGGAAATAATTCAAATGCCAGACTTACAGGACAGCAACCAGGAATTGGCGGAGTAATGACAGGTGCTAAGAAAGGTGCTTGTAAAAATCTAACAGGGACTCCCTATGTTGGTGGAGATCAGCTCTCACAAGCTTGTGATAATCCTGCACATGATGCGGCTTATGCTAATCCGGAAAAGTCGGCAGGCAACTCTTGGAAGGAATTCTCTGTTAAATCACCATCAAGAGATAAATATTCTGAAAAAAATTCTCAAGGTGTTACAGGTAATGAATATGAAAATGGTTCAAAGGTAACAGGACCTTTTGATATGGCAGTTGATAAGGTCACTGGGACTGAAAAATTTAGATTTGAACCGAATAAAAATATTACTTATAAACAAAAAATGGAAATTGAAGAGGTAGACCGTGCTGCAAAGACACCAGAAAAAAGAGTCGCATCAAGGATTACTGGAGAAGGACAATCAGTAGGAAACGTAACTGGTGATGATTGGGATCGCGGTGATAAGGTAACAGGCACAGAGGGAGCTTCTTCTAGAAAGCGAAATCCATCAAGAGCAGGATTCATGAGCGCAATGCCCCCTATGGAAGTTAAAAGGAATGATGAAACAGAAAAACCAGATTTCTTGATAACTGGATCTAGTGGAAATACTCGTGAAGGACAACTTGTTACCTTTTCAGGTGGTGCAAGAGGTTAAGTAAATAATGCCTTTAAGAGGACTGGCAAAAGCCAAGAATTTCACATTGGGGCCTACAGCTCCAATGAAAACTTTTACGGAAAATATTCATGTACAAACTAAACAATCAAATGATTTAAGAAATTCGGGAAATTCTCATATATTAACTAACATTATTCAAAATGAAAATTTATATAGGTATGAGAGCAAAATAAAAAGTGATTTTGACGAAATTGTTCCAACTCTAAAGGAAATTGCTCGAATACAACATCATGAAGATTTTATTAGTAAAGCTCAGAAAATATCAAGAAAAAATTTAGGAATATATCTGCCCCTTCATGTTTTAGATAAATCTTGGGTTAAACCTCTCGATATGAGAGCTCTATATGCATGGTGTGCTTTTAAACAACATGAGAAACTTAGTGATAATTTTTTTAAAAACGATCCTCTTGAAGGTGCTTCAGGATGTAGAGGTGCAGAAGATTTTGAAAAATTTCTTTTAGATTGTGGAATACATTTACTTGATATAACTCCTTGTTCAGATGGGCGATTAGCTCATTCAGTAGCATATGTAATGAGAATACCTTTTAGCTCAGTAAGAAGAAGATCTCACGCTGGTGCACTTTTTGATATTGAAAATACAGTAAATAGATGGGTAAAAACTGAACATAAAAGATATAGAGAGAATATCCCTAATGAAGCGCATAAAGATACTAGGTACTTAAAAGTTGTAACTTATCATTTTAGTTCTGTAGATCCTTTGCACCAGGGATGTGCAGCTCACGGGAGTAATGACGAGTTAGCTGCAGAAGAAGGTAGAAGTAAACTATATGCTTTCAAAGAGGCTGTAGAGAATAGCTTTTGCTGTGGTGCTTCTGTGGATTTAATGTTAATTGGACTTGATACAGACTCTGATTCATTAAAAATACATTTGCCAACTAGCGATGGAGGGATTGATTTAGAAAGAACTATTTCTACTTTAGAAATTTATAATTCAACGATAAATTTTTCGCAAGAGGATGCGGAGAGGGAAATTTGCCAGATAATATCTAATCAATCTTCAAAAGATAAACTCAGTGGACTAGAAAAATTTATGTATAAATTAATTGTCAATAATATTTCTCAAATTGATTATGTTAAGAGTTTTCATAATGGTTCTTATGAAGATATTGGACATGCAGAGAGGTTTATTGGCGTAGGTATAGGTTTTAAAGAAGTACATCTCAGGAATTTAACCTATTTTGCTCATTTAGATACAGTAGAGGAAGGGGCTCCAGATTTAGATGTAGGAGTGAAGATTTTTACTGGATTAAATGTTTCTCAAGATCTACCTATTCCAGTAGTTATTAGATTTGATTACTCTGGCAAAGTACCCGGCGCAAAAGAGAGGGCAATAAAAGATTGTGAAAGAGTTAATAATGCGATATCAATTAGATATAAAAATTTAGTTGATCAAGGTTTGTTACATACTTGCTCTACTATTAGAGATAGGGACAAAATTCATTCCGCCCAAATTATTGGAATGTCTTTAGATAAAAAAACAGAGGAGGCTCACTAGTTATGTTAATTTGCAAGGTTGTAAAACCACTTGTTTCTACCAATAGGATTCCTGGTTTTGAGCATAAACATCTGCAGGTTGTATTAGATGGTTCTTCTAATAAAGTTGCAGTTGATGCCGTTGGTTGTAAGCCAGGAGATTGGGTTATTTGTGTTGGAAGTTCTGCTGCTAGAGAAGCTGCGGGAAGCAAATCTTATCCAAGCGATTTAACTATTGTTGGAATAATTGATCATTGGGATCCTGACAAGTCATAAAAAAGGGGGATAGAAATTGTGGAAATTATGAAGGTATTAGGAAGGATGGTATGTACTCAAAGAGTTGCTGGCTTAGGTCATATGAATTTACGTATTTTAGAAAATAATAAAGGAAAGAAATTAGTCGCCGTTGATCCTGTTGGCGCTAGTGAAGGTAACTGGGTTTTTACTTCTAGTGGCTCTGCAGCTAGATTTGCGTGCCCTAATCCAGAAGTTCAAACCGATTTAACAATTGGCGGTATTATTGATTATTGGGAGAGTGATTAAAATTTTAACTTCAAAAATTTATTGAGCAACTTTGTTGAATGTATAGTGTAAATAGTCTTGAATATAGAACTTAATGTGGAATGAAAGAGAATCACCTTTGAGGATTGAAAAAAGATTTGAATTTGAGCAATACTCAAAAATTAGTAAATTCATGGGGAAAATTGAGAAATTATGTAAAGAAAGGGATATCTATCCAAATATCAGCTTCGGTAAGAATTTTGTAAGTCTTTCAATCTTTTTAGATACAAAAGAAATATCTAGTAAAGAAAAAGATTTTTCAAAGGATATAGATAAATTTTATTTAGATGATTAGTCTTTTTTTAATAATTATTTGGTTTTGCAATATCTCTTTTGATTAAAGCCATTAAATATGTTGGAGCTTTATATCTACCAGGTAGACATCTATTTAAAGTTTTAAGATGACTCCAACACACTGTCTTTTCTATATCTTTAACTGAGTTACCTTTTAAAATTAAGAGTCTAAGAGCTTTGCAAAATAAAGGATAACCTGCTTCTAGTTCATCTATATTAAGCTTTGCTGCTGACATAGATCAAAGATGAATTATCAACTATTAATCTATACAACTTTTTAATCCTTCTAAAATCATTAAGAAACATTTAACTAATTTTCTATAAAGCATTAATCGATTCTATTGATAAAATCGTATCTCTGAGATGATTATCATCTAACCTTATGGATAATGGATTTCCAATTAGTCTTGCAGTTGAGTAGTAAAGATTATCTATTTTAATTAAACCATTCTCTTTAAGAGTCTTTCCAGTTGCCACCAAATCAACTATTGCCTCTGCCATACCTGTAATAGGACCAAGCTCGACAGATC
>QCRB01000033.1 GCA_003209425.1 Prochlorococcus sp. AG-459-E08 | reverse complement strand
GAAAATGAAATACCACATATTCATTTCAAAGATGTTTCTTTTTCGTACCCTGGAAGAAAAGAAAATTTAATTTTTAAATGTAATTTCTTAATAAAAAAACCTGGATTTTGGATGGTCGTAGGTAAAAACGGAAGTGGAAAAAGTACCCTTTTAAAATTAATAAACGGAATAATAAAACCCAAGAATGGAATCATTAACTCTAAAGCAAATATAGGGATGGTTTTTCAAAACCCTGATCATCAAATATTGATGCCAAATTGTAGGAGCGAACTTCTGATTAATATCAACCAAAATATAAGTGATTATGAAATTAATAAAAAAATTGAATATGTGCTTGATCAGGTGGGATTGGTTGGTTTTGAAAAAAGGCCAGTACACACGTTAAGCGGTGGGCAAAAACAACGCTTAACTATTGCATGCACTCTTATTAGTGATAGAAATTTTATTCTTTTGGATGAGCCTACTGCATTACTGGATCAAACCAGTCAATTAAAAGTTTTAAATACTATAAAAAATCTTACAAGTGACCATAAAAAACCTTTATCTGCGTTATGGATCACTCATCGTTATGAAGAATTAATTTATGCTGATTCAGTAGCGGAGTTGAAAAATGGTTTTTTATCTAGCTGGCAAGAACCATCAAAATTTCAATATAATTAACTTTTTTACTTGTCATAAGGTACTTTAAGGAGCTAAATTCATCTTATATTCCTCGGTAGCTCAGCGGTAGAGCGATCGACTGTTAATCGATTGGTCGCAGGTTCGAATCCCGCCCGGGGAGTCAATTTAAATACTTGATTACTTTTATAGACCCTTAATAAAGAAAGGGTCTTTTTTATTGGTGAATCATTTTTAATGCTCAATAGAAGTGAAAATTATAAATATCAAATCTTTTTTTAATTAAGATAAAGAAAGCTGAATTTAATTTTATTTCGTACAGTATTTAGAACAATAAAATAATTCTCTAAATATATACTAGATAAATAAATTTACATAATAAAATTATATGTTTTAAGAACAGTAAATAGAACATATTTTATTTAATAATACTCATTAATAAACTATTAGTTATTTAGATTGTTATTTGAGTACTGAAATGCAGCATATGTTTTTTGTATATTACAAACTACTAATTTCAAGAGGTTTTAATCATCCCACATATCTTTTTTTTCTTGATCTATATTATTCCTGTCAATTAATTCAATTCTTTGTTTTTGAGGATCTATTTCATTGTTAAAACAATTTTGTTCATCACTATATTTTGTTTGTATTTCTAAGATAATCATTTCAAATTGTTCTCCAAAAAAATTTGACATTTCTCTCCATGCTTCCATTTCTTCTTCTTTGTCAATGGTGTCATTTATCTGATGGGAAATAATTTCTTGCACATATTGTTTGAGTTCTTGATGACTCATTGATTCAACTTTTTTCTGAACAAAAAGTTCCTTAAGATTGTCTAATTGTTTTTTTGATAAGTCAGAATAGATGAATGAATTCTTTTTCATAAAAAATTAGATTTTTTTAAATATAAACAAAATTCTTAGATTGAACATGCCAAAAAAATATGAACTATAAGAACTATAAAGTTATTTTTAGGATCGTTCAAAACTGATAAAAAAATTTAGGTCTATTTACCTGTAATTTACAATCCAACTTGAGTGAGATTTTTTTCAAATTGAAATGATATTAATTAAAAAAATCCCCTTATTATTAAGAAATAATTAATTAAATCGAAAGAAATTGTAAAATTTAATTTTTTTTTAAATGTGTAAATTCTCTCTAATCCATTCCTATTATTGAATTAATAGATAAATCCAATTGATAAAATTGTTTACATAAAATCAGCAATCTTTTTAAATTCTTGAGAGAATCATAGTACTAAAATTTAATTTTAATTTAATAGTTTATAAATATGAAAATTTCAATCCTTTTAATCGAAGATGATCGTGATATGCGTGATTTGGTAGCGAGACACTTAGAGCACTCTGGTTTCGATGTTCAAAAAGCTGAGGATGGAATTAAAGGGCAGGCTTTAGCTCTTCAATATTCTCCAGATTTAATACTATTAGATTTAATGTTGCCAAGTGTTGATGGTTTAACTTTGTGTCAGCGACTGAGAAGAGATGAAAGAACATCAAATATTCCAATTTTGATGATAACTGCATTGGGTGGTCTTAAAGATAAAGTTACTGGTTTTAATTCTGGAGCAGATGATTACATTACCAAACCATTCGATCTAGAAGAATTGCATGTTCGTATTAAAGCATTATTAAGAAGAACCAATAGAGCACAGTTGAACTCAAGTAACCAACAAGAAATTTTAAATTATGGTCCTTTAACCCTTGTGCCCGAAAGATTTGAAGCTATCTGGTTTGAATCTCCTGTTAGATTAACCCATCTTGAGTTTGAATTACTTCATTGTCTGTTACAGAGACATGGTCAAACGGTATCGCCATCATTAATCCTCAAAGAAGTTTGGGGATATGAACCTGATGATGATATTGAGACCATAAGAGTTCATATTAGACACTTACGAACTAAGCTAGAACCTGATCCTCGTAAACCTGTATATATAAAGACTGTATATGGGGCTGGATATTGCCTTGAGTTACCTATCGGTTCTCAAGTTGAAACTGCTAGAGAAGAATTTATTCAAGCAAGAAAACCTAATCTAATAAACTCTGTAATAGATTAATTTTCATATATTCTCTATTGAAATTTTTAAAAAAGTAATCTCCCATGCCAATTTAGTTTGAATATTTTTGCTTAATAGAGATTTTAGATTTTCAAGTTTTTTGATTAGATCAACATTTTTTGTTTTTCTCCACCAAATAATTTGAATAAAATTCACTAAAAAAATCTGTTGATCGATCTCTAACTGTTCAGATATTAATTTTGACACTTCTAAAATTTCTAAGCTGCTTTTTATAGGAAATTCTATTTTATTAACAATTTCATCTGATAATTCATTCAAAATTTCAATATTTTTCAATAATTTACCTGGAGATCCATTAGCAAAGTTTATTAAATCTTCAATTTTGAATTTTTTATTAGTGTTAAATTTAGAAGAATCTAAATGATCTTTTAAGATAGATTTTATTTGTTTACTAGAAAAGGATCGAAACCTCACTATTTGACACCTTGAGATGATTGTATCTAAAAGAAGGTTTAATTTTGACGTTAATAAAATAAAAATGCCATTACTAGGTTCTTCCAAGGTTTTTAATAGGCAATTTGAGGCTGATTCATTTAGAAGGTGTGCATCAATAATTAAAATAATTTTTTTTCCTGAGTTTATTGAATTTTGCCCAAGAAAAGTTTTGATATTACGTATTTGAGAAATCTTAATAATCTCAGATCCACTTTTTTTTGTTTTTTCAATATCGGAACTATTATTTTTTTGAGTTTCCAAAGGAGCATTAGGTTCAATAATCATAAAATCAGGATTGTTATTATTGGAAATGCTTTCTCCAATATTTCCGTTTTGAGAAGATTGTTTGAAAATCTCTCTTATGAATTGAAAAGCAGTTTGTTTTTTCCCTAATCCTTCAGCACCACAAAATATATAACCATTAGCAAATGATTTGTTTTTAATTATGTTGTTAAGACAGGTATTGATTTCTTCATTAAATAAAAAATTATTTTTTTTAAACTCGATCATTTGTTATTGGAAAAATTGTTGAGTAGAGTCTCTTTAATTTGATTAGAAATAGTTTTAATATTTTGTGAGGCAGATATTACTTTCCAGTTTTTTTCTTTAGCAATTAGTTTGAAGCCTTCATTGACCTTTTCTAAAAATCTAATACCTTCCGATTCTATTCTATCTGGAATTTCATTTTTTCTTCTCAAGATACTCTCTTCTGGAGAAATTTCTAAGAAGAAAGTTAAATCAGGATATTCTCCTTGACACACAATAGATTCAATATTTTTAATTATTTCTAAATTTATGTTTCTTCCATAACCTTGATAAGCCAGGGTGGAATCGGAAAACCTATCGCTAATTACCCAATTATTGTTATTTAAAGCAGGTGAAATAATTTTTGAAACGTGTTCTGCTCTATCCGCTGAATAAAGTAATAATTCTGCAAGCGATGAAGGCTTGTTATTCTCATTATTATCAAGAATCAGTCCTCTAAGTTTTTGTCCTAAAAGACTGCCTCCTGGCTCTCTTGTTGTGATTAAATTACATCCTTTTTTTAATAGACCACTTTTAGGTAGCCATTTTGATAGTTCATCTATTTGGGTAGTTTTACCACATCCATCAATACCCTCAATAACGATAAATTTTCCTTTCATTTAATCCAAAGATAAAGCATTAATTACAACTGTAATAGAGCTAATAGCCATCAATAATGCTGCTATTGAGGGAGTAAGAAGAATACCGTATTTAGGGAATAAAATGCCGGCTGCTAAAGGAATGGCTAGTAAGTTGTAACCAAAAGCCCATATTAGATTTTGCTTTATTTTTCTTATAGTTTTTTTTGCAAGATTGAATGCATAGGGTAATCCATTTAGTTGATCTCCCATCAATACTATATCTGCATTTGCCTTAGCTATTTGAGTACCTGATCCTACTGCAATTCCTAAGTCTGAGGATGCTAAGGCTGGAACATCATTAATACCATCACCAATCATTGCTACTTTATTATGGATTTTTAAATCTTCTATAGTCTTCAGCTTCATTTGAGGAAGAAGATCCCATTTTACTTCTGTTTCTTTACAACCAATTTTTTTTGCTAAAGCTAAAACTGTTTGCTTTCTATCTCCACTTAAAATATTGATTTTAAATTTGTTTTCTCTCAAATTCTGAACTGTTTTAATTGAATCATCTCTGAGTAAATCTCCTAACAAGATAAAACCTAATAACTTATTTTTGATACTTACTCCAATGATTGTATTCGTTTTTGTCTCTTCATCTTCAATGATTTTTTTTGCATTACTATCAATAATTATTCCTTTGCTCAATAGCCATTCAATATTCCCAATGTTTATAAGTCCATCAATTGAATCAAGTTCTCCAGAAATACCTCTTCCTGAATGAGTGAAAATTTTCTTTATTGGAAATAAACTTAAATTTTGTTTTTTTGCCTCTTGAATTAAGGCATTCGCTATTGGATGTCTGCTTTCTTTTTCTAAACTGGCAGCTATTCTTAATAAAAATGAATGGTCATCATTATTTTTATAATCAATAATGAAAGGCTTACCTTTTGTTAAAGTGCCTGTCTTATCAAAAATAATGTGATTAATTTTGGAAGCCATTTCTATTTTGTCTCCACCTTTAAATAAAACTCCTTTTTTTGCCGCTTTACCTGAAGCGACAGTTATTACAGTTGGAGTGGCTAAACCTAATGCACAAGGACAAGCTATTACCAAAACAGCAATTGACAATTGAATTGCTAAACTCAGGAAATTCTCAGCATTACTACCAAGCGAACTATGAAGTGTGTGGCTTGAGTGGGTTATTAATTCATGATTAAGATTTAATAAATCAGGCCAAATGTTGCGTGCTCCTTTCCACCAAAAGAAAAAAGTTAAAGTGGCAAAAATTAGTACAAAGTAAGTAAATTTGCCTGCAATTTCATCAGCAATTCTTTGAATGCGAGGTTTTTTAGCGTTTACAGACTCAATAAGACTTACTAGTTTTGCAAGAGAAGAATCTCCTCCCACCTTTTGTACTTTAAGTCTAAGAGTTGAATTAAGATTTAAAGATCCACTAGATAGATTTTCGCCTTCTTTTACTTCAATAGGTTTGGATTCTCCAGTAATATGTGAAACATCAACATATGAGTTACCTTGAGTAACAATGCAGTCGGCAGGTACTCTGTCTCCTGCTAAAACTTGAATCTCTTGATCAGGTCTTAAAGTGTTAACTCTTATTGACTTTATTTGATTATCTTCTGTATAGATATTTGCCATTTCAGGTTGAAGATCTAATAATTCTCCAATGGACGAACCAGTTTGGTATCTAGCTCTTTCTTCTAAGAAACGCCCAATTAGGATAAAGCCTAACAGCATAACTGGTTCATTAAAAAAACAAGGAAAACCGGTGGCAGGAAATATTAAGGATAGAAGACTTGTTGTGTATGCGCTAGTTACTCCAAGAGCTACTAATGAATCCATATCTGGACGTTTCTTAATAAATGATTTAAATCCATTGATAATTATTCCTCTGCCAGGAAAAAATAAAGCTAATGTTGCTAATGAAGCGTGAAAAAATATATTACCTAATATTGGAGAATTTATATATCTTCCTTC
>QCRB01000032.1 GCA_003209425.1 Prochlorococcus sp. AG-459-E08 | reverse complement strand
AAATTGTTTAATTCATTATTAAGTGAATTAATTTTATTAGCCGCTTGATTTTTTAAATCATTTAGGGCATTAGTTTTCTTTTCTTCAGCGAAATCTAATTTAGATTCAAGAGCTTGAATCTCAATTTCTTTCAGGCGGCTTTGCTCTATCTGCTGTATTTTTAATTCGCTTTTTAAAATTTCCAAGGCTTTTTTATTATCTTCTTCAGCCAATAGAAGCCTTTCTTTTATTTGTTTATTAAATTCTTCATCTTTTATTTGAAGAAGTATTTCTTCAAAGCTGCTGGGATCAATTCGGAAATTTTTACCGCATGAAGGGCATTTAATATCTTTCATTGCTTAACTGTAAAATTAATTTTAGAAAGGATTTAATATTCGAAATTTAAAAAAGGAATATTATTCTTGACTAAGAATAAACAATGATTCAATGTTCTGCATTAAAAAAATAAAAAAAAATTTAATAGAGTTTATATTAGTCCAGATTCTTTAAGGATATTAATTTTATTTGCTAATTCGATGTCCTCAGAAGATATTGAGCGATCTAATTTTTTTTGAGACGAAATTGTGTAACCACTATCATCAACAAATTCATCTTCTGAAACTTCTAAATGAGCACTCTTATTTTGGAGTTCTTTGTAATTATCAGAATGGTATGAATTTGATTTTCTAATATTGCTATATCCAAAATTTGCAATTCCCCTTGCATCTAATGCTTCCTCAACTAATATTCCTACAACTTTAGATCTACTTATAGATTCGCTTTTAGATATTTCATCAATAATTTCAAGGACCCTTTTTCTTGGAAGATAACCTATTCTTTTAACTCTATTTTCCATGAATTTTTACATATGTCGTTATTGTAACACTTCTGTCAAATTGATTTAGGCTTTGGTTGGGATTATTAATTGTAAAAATTTAATAATGAAAAAAGTATCATTTTAATGTAAATTCAGAGGATTTATTTAACTTTTAGTCTTTAGAATAGTTAATATTCTTCCTGAAATTATTTTTTGAAATTTAATTCAAAATTTTAAAATCTTTTTAACTTATAAATCTTATGAAAGATAAACTTTACGACAATGCTGACAGCTTTGCAATGTCATTTGACGAGGAGTGGAAAAATATTGATTGCGAGGATTTAAAATTAAAGATAGAAAAAGTATTTGAACTTTTAACTGATCATCCTTTTTTAGTTTCCAATCCAGAAAATGCAAGAAAATTGGCAGAATTTAGAATATTTTCATTAAAAAAATTTCAATGATTACTTTTATATTTATCTATTTTATTGAAATAAAATATTTAAACTTAAAACTAAATTACTAAAAACTTACATATTTGGGGAATTAAAAAAACCTTTACTGTATAAAAATACTGTTATGCCTATTATTGGACCTATCCCAAAAATAAAGAGAATTAATTTTGCAGAATTTTTTGTCTGCCCTAATTCTGGATTTTTTTTTGTTGAATTAGGTTGAATTTTTTTAGAATTTTTTTTGTTTTTCATTAAATTACATTACTACAGAGCAACTTTAAAATAAGTTGAATCAAAAGCGAATATTTTAAATATTTCTAATTTAGTTAAAGGTATTCAGGGATCATTAAACCCAATAATGTATAATGTTTTTTAATAAAAAGCAAATATGAGTGCAACTAAGAGAGAGGAAGTAAGTTCTCACCTTAGATACATAAGGTTAGAACTTAGAGAGATGCATCAAATGCTTATCAAAGAAGATTTGTTACCAGATCCAAATGAAGCTAAGGAAGTTCATGCTCAACTAGATGCCTTATTGGATTTGTTGTCAGACAAAAGAGTAAAGAAGGAAAAAGTCAGTTTTTAAACTTTTAATTCATATTATTAGTTATAAATAATTAGTAGCTGATTCTATTTTTTTTCGATTGTCATGCATTTTTTCTAATTTATTGTAAATTTCTTTAATTTGAATTTGTATTAGATCAGTTGAACTAATATTGCTTAAGGCATCCATGGCTGATAAAAGACTTTCCTTAGCTTCTATCAAGTGCCTACATTCTTTACTACCTGCCTCGTATGACATAATATTCTAAAAAGTTTATTATCACAGATCTATATAAAATTCTTCGGTATTGCTTGATACTCTTATTAAATCAAAGATCATTATTGTTATTTACAATACATAATAGAAAATCATATCTACTAGATTTAAGAAAAAATGCAAGAACCATCTAAAGATTATAAATTTTGTATTGAGGTTGCTTTAAATAATGCAAAAAAAAGAATTAATCTACTAGATAATGAAGATAAAAAGTCCGTTTTTGAGGAATATAAGGAATGGATAAAAGATGGTTTAGATAAACATACTGTTTTACTACTAAGAGAAGACCCCATTATCTAAATATAATTTAAGTAATAATTTTTTAATTTTTTGTATTCGAAGTAACTTTAAGTAAAAAATAAAGGCTTAGAACAAAAGTTAATATTAAAATAGTAGTTAAAGAAGAAAAATTATACACTTCAAAAACCAATACATTACTTCAATAATATCAGTTTTTTTTATATTTTAAATTTGATTTCAGTTTTCTTTGAAAAGTGAAAAAATAAATTTCTTCAAATTTTCTTTTTCTAAAAAAATTGCTTTAGCTTTATAGTTCTTTAATTTCTTAAAAATTGAATTGATTAAATATTCTGATTCTTTATTCATAGCATCAAATTATTTTTTCTAATAAATAAATTTTCTCTTCACCAATTTTGTCTGGTTTTGTTATTTTGCATCCTTTATCTTTTTCCATATCACAGTCTTTTGAAGCAGGAACTGATTTCCAAGTACAAATTTTTTCTTGAGAATCTTCTCTCAAGATAATCCATCCATCTTTTAAGTATTCTGAAATACCATCTTCTCTACAGGAAAACTTAATTTCCATTCTTTTCTTTTCTAAATTAGTTTTTTTATTTATATTTTCTTCAGAATTAATTATTGGAAATTCTTTATCATTTGATGACTTGCAAGAAATTAATAAAATTCCAATTAAAAGAATTTGTGAAAATTGTTTTATTCTTTTCATTTTGAATGTTTTGATTATCCCATAGTACTTGAAGTATAGATTATTTTGATTCTATTAATTTTAATAATTGATCCATTTTATTCATTAATTTTTTTACATCATCTGCTTCTGGCAATATTAATTCTTCTGTAACTTCTAAGTGCATTTTCTTTAAGTTTTGCCTTAAATCTTTTAAATGCATTTTTACTTCTTCTTTCTTTTGCTTTATATTAATCATGGAATTAGAAATTAAAATTACCTAAACTTAAAGTTTTTATTATAGTATTGTAAGCTTTTTTAAATAGAGAATAATTAAGATTTAACTTCTTTAATTTTCTATTTCATATATTTCTTGACCACCATAACAAAAATTTGTTGATAACATTTTTAATTCCCTTTTATTAATTCCAGCTAAATTTTTATTTTTAAATATATAATTTTTGGCAATCGCTTCACAATCTAATTTATTTTTTGAATGTCTAATAACTGGATAAAAATATGTAAATGAAATTATTACGAACAAAATTGTTATTAGTGATTTTTTATCTTTTTTAAAAAATTCTTTTGCATTTTTTTTTGTTTTTAATATTTTAATTAGTAATTTATCCGATAATCCTATTTGAACGAATAACAATTCTACCCACCATGGAAGATTTTTATCATTTTTTTTCTTTGAATTCTCTGGAGTATTCATTTTCTTATCTTCATAATGTTTACTTCTTGGATCTTTGGGATTAATTGTTTCTTTTCTATTCATACCATCGATTAATTTATTTGGAATAAAGAGTTTTATTTTGATTTGGAAACTATATTTTTATTTTATAAATTTTATTTTAATTTATCTATGAATTTGAGTATTGTAAATTTGTATTAAATAAAATTTTTAATGGCAAAAAAAAGAAGGAAGTTAAATAAAGATTTCGAGAGAAAAATATATTCATCAAAAAAAAATGTTGAATTAGTTTTGGCCAAAATCTACGATATCGAGGATGAAGATATACAAAAAGAATATATAAGTGCGTTTAACGGGGTTGTGTTCTTGTATGAAAGATTAAAAGAAGATTATGATCAACAAGGCTTTAGTAATACTTCAGAAGATTTTTTCTCGAATTATAAAAATGCTTTTAGTCTTTTCGAATCAGAATTTGAAATTTAAATTTTAATTATTTTTATAAGGTATTACGGGGATTTCAATTAGATTGCCTTTTTGGAGATTAGATCTTTTCTCTTGTAGATTTTTTTTGCAAGTTAATTGCTTTTTCTCCTTTTTACAAATTTTTTTTATTTGGTAATCAGAAAGTGAGAATGATTTATCTCCAAAAACAAATAAAGCAAATAAAAATAAAGAAAATTTTAATGCTAATTTCATTGATATTTCCAAGTAAATTTTAATCCTTATATTATTAGGCTATTTTTTACTATAAGTATCAATTATCTGTTTTAGTTCATCTTTACTTAAATCTGTTGAAATAAATACTTCTTGAGCAGTTTTACCCTTTCTTGCTATTGCTTTATACCCGTTTATAGTTTTCACTGATAATCTTATTATTAATTTAGAAGATTTTCCTCTTACTCTTGATATCGCAGCAGGAGTTATTGTTTTGATATTTATATCCAATGCTATTTTCTTTAGTATTGGAATTAAACCTTCTATATTCGTACTATGATTTAATACTAACCTTCCCAATTGAATTCTTTTACTTGATTCTATTTACAAATTTTTGTTTCTGAGAAATTAACTTTAGCTTAGAGATGAAAAAAAAATATTGAAGTTCTGTTATATTTGTAGAAGAAACTTTAATTTAATGATCTATCAAATAGGTTGGGCTGCATTAGCTGCGATTTTTACTTTTTCAATCGCCATGGTTGTTTGGGGAAGAAATGGTGATGGTTCCATTGATATATGATTTCTTTTTTAAATTATGAAGACTATTTAAGTAAATTTCTTATCCTAACATCATTCGTTTTACTCATATTTATAACATTCGCTGTAATTTATATATCCTATGTCTCTTGGAAAGATAAAAAAAGATTAAAAAAATAGGTATTATTTTTTTTGTTCTTTTTTCTTATCTTTAGTCCTAAGCTCTTTAATTAATTCTTTAGCTTGTTTCATTTTTGATATACTACTTTTATAAATTCCAATATCTTTTTCTGCTTTATTAACCAATAATTTTAATTTTTCAAAAATATCAGAAATCATCTTATTTATCTCTGATTCATCTTTCTCTTTGAGGTCTTGGGCGTTTGAAATTAATATATATATCGCTAAGTTCAAAATTCTTGAGGAATAAAGTTTAGAATTGCTTTTTTCTATTAATAATTTCAAAATATCGTCAGATATTTTATTCTTGAATTCCTTTTGAGATTTTTGAGATATTTCATTAATTTCCTTTGCTTCAAAATTTGTAGAACTGCATAAAGATTCAAAAAGTAAATCTAAGTGTTTTTCAGGCTCATATCCTTTCATTAATTCTTTGAATGTCTCGGTGAGACCAACACAAAAGAGATATTCTTGAACAAATTCATTTTGATGGTTTAGAAGATTAAGTTCGACAAGCATTTCATCAACTATTCTTTTATATAAGCCTGGAATGACGTAAGGGAATTTTTCATGAAATAACTTTTTGCTATCTGAAACAGTCAATTTTTCTTTCAATTTTTTATTTGTAAACCTTAATAAGGTTAGCGTATGTTGACTCAATATCGTTAATATCTAATAAACAGATAAATATTATTATGATCCCTTTAGTATTAGAAGAATCAGGCGGTAGTGAAAGAGTCTTTGATATTTATTCGAGACTTTTAAGAGAGAGGATAATCTTTTTGGGAGAACAAGTTACTAGTGAAACTGCTAATAGAATTGTTGCTCAATTATTGTTCCTCGAAGCAGAGGATCCAGATAAGGACATTTATATGTACATAAATTCACCAGGCGGATCTGTATATGATGGATTGGGTATCTTTGATACAATGCAACATGTTAAGCCTGACATTAATACCGTTTGTGTAGGTTTAGCAGCTAGTATGGGTGCATTTTTGCTTGCAGCAGGTACTAAAGGTAAAAGAAGTAGCCTTAGACATTCAAGAATAATGATTCATCAACCGCTTGGAGGTGCTAGAGGACAAGCCAGTGATATAAGAATTCAAGCAGATGAAATTTTGTTCTTAAAAGAGAGACTTAATACTGAATTATCAGAGAGAACAGGAAAAGATTACGATACCATCAAAGAAGATACTGATAGAGATTTTTATATGTCTCCAAACGAAGCTGTTGAATACGGTTT
>QCRB01000031.1 GCA_003209425.1 Prochlorococcus sp. AG-459-E08 | reverse complement strand
ACTGTTAGTAAGACATATGGAACTTATTTGTCTTCAGGATCTAAGTTCACCGACTTAATGAAGGTTGACAAGATGTGGTACACATTCCCAGTAGGTGAAAAAAATACATTTTGGGTTGGACCAAAAATTGAAAACTATTACATGCATGGAACTACACCCTCCATATACAAGCCTGTAACAAAACAATTTACTCTTGGTGGTAATGCTAATGCATATGGTGCAAGTACTAACGCAGGAGCTGGTTGGGCATATAAGTTTGACAATGGCTTTGCCGTAAGTTCAAATGTTGTTTCTTCTAAAACCGATCTTTTGACTAACGAGGGGGCAACATCATGGGCGAACCAAGTAGGTTATACACAAAATCAATGGTCAGCATCAGTTATGGTCAACGCCAAATACAATGGCTGGCATGATGAGTACTTCCATTCAAGTGGTGACGCCCCTGCTTCAGGAGGTTCAAATTTCACTGCTGTAGGACTCAGAACATGGTGGAGGCCACTTGAAACTGGGACTATGGTTCCTTCTGTTTCTCTTGGATACGATACCACTAATTATGATGATACTGCTCCAGAGACTTCCGACCAGTCTTCTTCTTGGTTTGCTGGACTAACTTGGCAGGATGCCTTCCAGGCTGATGACAGAGTTGGATTAGCTTTTGGACAGCCTACAGTGAATGAAGCTGAGACTTTAGACCCATTTGCTTTTGAAATGTATTATTCATTTAAAGTTAATGATTCTGTCACCATGACACCTGCTTACTTTAGTAATACAAATAGAGCAGGTACATCTGGAGATGATGTATCAGGTATAATTCTTGAAACTACTTTAAAGTTCTAATTTAATTTAGGCAAATAAAAAACGCCCATAAGGGCGTTTTTTTTTTACTTATGATATTCAATATAAAAAAAATTTAAAGCAAAAAAGTTTTTTTACAGCTTCTATTTTATCAGCTTCTAAAGGTAAGCAAAATATAATTTATTACCAACAATTTTCACCTTCACCAATAGGTATACACATACTTGCGGCAGCCGCTTCATCAGCTATTTTTTGCGCCTCATCATCCAGAATAAAATCAGCTTCTAATGGCATATCTGTGTTCCACTCCTTTAATCCACCCAAATCATTTTCTCCTGCCTTTAGAGAAAAATTTTCAGTTGTTGATATTGTAAGTGCACCAGTAGCAGCAAGGAAAATTGCGATAGTGTTCTTCTTTTTCATATATTTTTTAGAATAATTACATCTTAATTAAATATTAAAGAATTTTCTAATTGATGTATAAAATGATTCAAGTTAACTTCCTAGTCTTCTTAAAATGTTTGAATAGGATTTAAATATAAGATCCACTTCCTCCGATCTTCCATATTTAGTAAGTAATGATCTAGCTGCTGCATCTAAATCAAATAGATATTCTCTTTCTTCAATACTTTTTACATAGCTTTCAATCCAACCAATTAATACTAATCTTTCACCATCAGTTACTTCTTCTACTGAATGTAAATATGTGCTTGGATAAATTATTATTTCTCCTGCATTTAATTTAAATTTTTCATCTAAGTTTAAACTCTCAATAGATAATTCACCGCCTTTATATTCGTCTTTGCGATTTAAGAAAATAGTAAAAGATAAGTCTGCTCTCCCAGAAGACATATATGCATTATCAATATGACGTCCATATTTCATCCCACTTTTAGATTTTGAAAAGACTGTTCCATGAATTTTCTTGGGTAAGGCAAAGCTTTTGATTAGTTCATTTTTAAGGATCTTTTTTGTGATCAATCCAGAAAACTTAACTGATAAATCTGAATCTCTTCTAAGTTGTAAATTATTTTTAACCTTGGCGGCATGCTTCCCCGCAGTTTGCTTACCATCTTCCCACAGTAATTCTTCTCTTCCAAAATTTTTTCTAAGGATTTTTAACTCTTCAGAATTCAATAGTTGGTGAGTTAAATAATTCATTTTTGATATAAAAAATGATACAAATTGATGTATAGAAATTGGCTTTAAGGGGCCTTGTTATGAAGATGGATATAAAGTAACCATAGATACTATTTTGAAAAATTGCAAAACCTAAAAAAATTATTATACTCAGCAATAACATGTACATTTTTATTAAATGCAAATCTAACAGCAAATTCAACAGAAAAAGAAGTCAAAGTTTATTCTGGTAGGCATTACAACACTGATAGGAGTGTCTATAAAAAATTCGCAGAAGACACAGGAATCAAAGTTAGGCTTATTGAAGCAGCAGGAATATCTTTAATTGAAAGATTAAAAAGAGAAGGAAAGAATTCTCAAGCAGATTTAATATTGCTTGTAGATGCTGCAAGAATTACTAATGCTGCAAAAGCTGGATTGCTACAAAGTATAGAATCGAAAACTTTAGAAAATGATGTTCCAATTGGGCTAAAGGATAAGGATAAGGAATGGTACGCATTAACTAGAAGAGTAAGAGTTATGGTGGCGAATCCAAAGGTTGTAGATTTAAGTAAGATTAGGGATTATACAGATTTAGCTGATCCATCTTTAAAGGGTAAAGTATGCTTAAGAAATAGAAAAAGTCCATATAATCAATCTTTAGTTGCTAATCAAATAGTTAACAAAGGTGAATCAAAAACTCAAGATTGGTTAAGCGGAATGATTTCTAATGTTTCTCAACCTTTCTTCCCTGGAGATATTTCTATAATCAGAGCCGTCTCAAAGAAAAAATGTGGAGTAGGAATTGTTAATCATTATTATGTCGCAAGGATGTTAGCTGGAGTTAATGGTAGAAGAGATTCTCTTTATGCGAAAAAAACATCTGTTATTACTCCAGACCCAGCACATGTAAATATAAGTGCTGGTGGAGTAGCGAAATACGCAACGAATAAAGCTGAAGCTATTAAACTACTTGAATATTTAGCATCTCCCATTGGTAGCAAAGGATTAGCTGCTCCTACCTTTGAACATCCATTAAAAGAAGTTAATCAAAATCCTATAGTTAAAAACTTTGGTGAATTCACTCCTGATGCGGTTACTGTAGATGATCTTGGTAAAAATAATTCTCTTGCAATAAAATTGATGAAAGAAGCTGGTTGGGATTAAAAATTAAGATAATTAAATTGAATAGAATTTCCTTAAAATTTTGTACATACTCAATAAAGGTGGAGAGGTGGCTGAGTGGTTGAAAGCGAACGACTCGAAATCGTTTAATAGGCAACTATTCGTGGGTTCGAATCCCACCCTCTCCGCTTTATTTCTCTAAATTGGAGAATTACTGAAAATGAGGGGATTGCTAATCATAAAAAATCAATTTTTTAACAGCTTTTTATGTCAAAAGGTTTTGGATCAGGATCTTCTAAAAAAAAGAGAAATGTAAAACAACTTTATTTAGATAGGCAATTTGCAGAGGGTAAGAAATATTATCTTGATAAAAATTATTCGAAAGCAGAGTTAATATTCTTAAATTTGAAGGATTCAGGATATGAGAATCCTAATTTATTTTTGTTTCTTGCCAATATATTCCTATCCTATGGTTCCGAAGAAAAAGCATTAATTTTTTTGAAGAGATCTTTAGAAATTAATCCAAAGAATTCAAACATATCATTTAATATTGGGACAATTTACTTTAAAAGAAGCGAATATGAGATATCAATATCTTATTACTTGCAAGGTATAAAATATGATCCAAATAATGCTTTCGCTTATTCAAATTTAGCAGGATGTTATGAAGAAATATTAGACTACCAAAATGCTGTGAAATACTATAAAAAAGCATTTTTTCTAAATAAAAAACTGCCTCAAATAAAGGAGAAATTAATACAATTACAACCAAAAATATGTGATTGGTCTTTTTATAACTATTTTGAGATATGGAGAGATGATTTTATCAATAATTCTCAATTTGAAGGTGAACCTTTATCTTTAATCCAATTAAAGGATGATCCTTATAAAGAATTACAGCTTTCAAGAAAGTTTTTTTATTCAAATTTTCAATCAAACAAAAAAATTGAACTTATAAATCAAAATAAAAAGATAAAAATTGGATACATAAGCGCTGATTTTCGAAACCATCCAGTTTCTTTGCTTTTAGCAAGAGTTATTGAATTACACGATAAAAGTAAATTTGAAATTTATGCATATTCTTTGGGAAAAGAAGAGGATGAAATGACAATAAGGCTAAAAAAAGCTTTTGATAAATTTATTTGTATTGGGGATCTTTTAGATCATGAAGCTATTAATATAATCAAAAAAGATAATATTAATATTGCTATAGATTTAATGGGGTATACCAAAAATGCAAGACCAAATTTATTTGCAAAAAGAATAGCTCCAAAGCAAATTAGTTTTTTAGGTTATCCAGGGACCACAGGCGGCGATTCCATGGATTATTTGATTGCTGATAAATATGTGATTCCTAAGGGATTATCTAAATTTTATAGCGAAAATATTTTGTATATGCAAAACACCTTTTTGCCGTTTGATAATACTACCAAAATAGAGGATAAAGAAATATCAAGAAAAGATTATGGATTACCTGAAGACAAATTTATCCTTGCGGCATTTCATAGAATTGAAAAAATTAGTCCAAAAGTTTTGGATCTGTGGTCAAAAGTTTTATCAAAATTAGATAAAGCTGTTTTATGGATTCAAGAACCACTTCCCTTTGCTAAGGAAAACTTGTTTTATGAATTAAATAAGAGAGGAATTTGTAAAGACAAAATTTATTTTGCAAAAAAAACGAATCACTTATCCGACCACTTACAAAGACATAAATTAGCCGATGTTTTTATAGATACTTTTTATTATAGTTCTCATTCAACAGGAATCTTTGCTCTATGGTCAGGATTGCCAGTTGTTACTATTAAAGGATTAAATTTTGCTTCGAGAGTTTTACCTTCTCTGTTAGAAAATTTATCTATGACAGAATTAATTGCTAATAACTATAAAGAATATGTATTAATAATCATCAAGCTATATGAACACAGAAAGAACCTTAAAGATCTTAAAGATAAATTAGAAATTCAAAAAGAGAAAAATAAAATTTACAACTCAGAACTTTTTGTTAAAGAATTAGAAAAATTGTATTTTTCAATTAAGGATTAGAAATTAATAAAGCCGTAGCAAATTTTGCTTGTAGTATCCTAAATAAAATCTTAAAAGATATGTGTGTTGAGGAATTATCAACTATGAGTTAATTTAGTCTTCCCCATCGTTACCATATATTAACACTTTTCCTTATTTCAACTTCTAATCTCTCAGGTTATTTACATAGAGAGAGAGTAGTCAGAAATAATTAACATGTCCAAAATGATAAGTATGAAAGAGAAAAGATCGCTATTTTATAAGACAAGAACACGCAAACCTTATCTCAAATAATCTTATTTTATTAGTTTTGTATAAGTGTTTTAAATTTCGGTTTCAGTGATTTAAAGAAGGATTATTCAACTCCTTTCCTAACTAATTTTGGTTTGTGAAAATCAATTTCATTATTTTTGTAGTAGCCTCTTCCAGTGATTTTTCTGATTGGTTTTGAAAATCTACAAATCTTTCCCTTCCCCCTTTTTTTACTTTATTCAAGAGTTTTTTACTCTCTGGAATAGCATGCTGTTATTTAATTATAAAACTCTAATTAATAAATAAAACTCAATAAAACTAATTCTTATTTGTTATTAATTACAATCATATTAGAGTTTTTAAGAATAAAGAGATAGTATCTCTCTGATATAAATTGTGATTATTGCGTCAGTATCTTTAATAAAAGAATATTCTGACATTTTAAATATTAAATCTGTAATAATCCTGTATTAGCGATTATGGGACTTATATCTTTAAAATAATCCCTTCTTTGTAAAGTCAGTTTACTCACATCGAGTTCTTTAATCTTTCTGATAACATAAAATAAATATTTTTTTAATCATATTGGCCAATATTAAAAAGTCCTACTCACATATTGGGATCCTTTCAGCAATGCCTGAGGAAGTAGGAATAATTCTTGATAATTTAGAATCTGTAAGTTCAGTAAAATTTGGAGATTTAGAACTATTTTCTGGAAAATTTGTACTTGATAATTCAAGAGAAATTTTATTAACTATCGGATGGAGTGGTTGGGGAAAAGTTAGTTCAGCTAGGGCAACTACAAGGTTGTTGACATCGGGTTTAAACTCTACTCCGATTGATTTACTTATCTTTACAGGTGTTGCAGGCGCAGTTGATCCTAAACTAAAAATGTGGGATATTATCCTCGCTGATTCATTGATCCAGCATGATATGGACGCAAGGCCAATATTTGATAGATTTGTAATTCCAGCTTTGAATAATAAAAAAATAATACCTAATATGGACTTAATAGATAAAACATTCAATCAATTAAATAAAAAGTTAAGCCACTTAAAACTTTCTAAATTTGGTAACCTACATAAAGGTTTAATAGCCACTGGTGATATGTTCGTATCAAATACAACGAAACTACATCAACTTTCTAAAGATATATCTGGGCTTTATGCTGTAGAGATGGAGGGCGCGGCTTTTGCACAAGTTGCTTTTCAGGAAAAAGTCAAATGGTTGGTTTTAAGAATAATATCTGATGGAGCTAATGAAAGTGCTTCGAGTGACTTTGATAATTTTTTAACTGAATATAAATCTTATTCGTTTGAGCTAATCAGATGCCTTTTAAATGTTTTGGCTTAAGAAGAGAATATTTAATACTTTAAAGAATTCACCAATGTTTAAATAAAAATTATTTTTAGAGAAATTATTTTAACATTCTTGGAAAAATTTATTAAATGAATTGGTACTATATTGGGTTTTAAAAATTGAACTAATTTGTAATTTATTATTAGTAATTCAATAATGAATTCAATTTTTAAAATCTTTGAAACTAGAGTTTAAAAAAAGTTTTATATTTTCAATTGAAGTCTTTTTATATGGATAGATGTTATCAACCTTTTTTGATTTTTCAATAAATATTTTGTAGATATAGTCGCCAAATTTCCCGGCAAGACTAAATTCTTTCGCGATTTCACCAAGAGTTATATTTTTTGAGCAATAATAATTATATATTCCGTTTAACTCAGAAAAAGTGTTAAGGGATTTCAATATATCTTCTTGAAGAATATAGTTAAATAATGAATCTTTATGTAAAGTTAATTGCTCGTTAAATAATAATCTTGTCAATGAGTTTTTTCTTATAGTAGGCCCTAGTGGGCCAGAAATTCTTATGATTGAATGAGGAATATTAGAATTTATAATCAGATCCTCTGCACATCTTTTCATAAAACTGTACGGTGTAGTGGGTCCATATATATCTATAGAAGAAAAGTAAATAAATTTTTTTATATTTTTCAATTCTAAAAGCTCCTTAGTTAAAAGATAATTATCTTCAACATAAAGACTGTAATTCTTTAAATCCCTTTTTGAATTAAATGCGCAGTGTAATATAGTCGCATTTGAAGGAATTTGAAACCTTAAGGATTCCTTGTTTTTTCTATTAATACCGATGGAAGAAGGAAGATTTTGGTATAGATATTTGCCTAAACCAGAATTTATACCGGTAATTACAAACATATAAAAATTTTAAAGAATTTGTACTCATTTTCTGAAACTCTAGGAATAGATTGGTATGAAGAATTATGCATCAAAAAACTTTTCAATAATGTTAATATTATAAGAAAAATATCTCAGATTAATGAGAATTTCGTTTTTGCAAATAAATAATTCATTCGCTGGTCA
>QCRB01000030.1 GCA_003209425.1 Prochlorococcus sp. AG-459-E08 | reverse complement strand
ACAATTTTAATTCATCAAAACTGTTTTAACCCCCTTACCCATTATCACTTTCCTAAAAAGGAAATTTGATGGATAATGAACCTAGAGTTGATCGTTTTTAGTAATCTCTTCACACACCGTTCACACATTATAATTTCCTTATAGCTATTGATATGACTGACGTTAACTACTGGCTAATGAAAAGTGAGCGCGACTAGCTATTACTGCGATCTCAAGGAATCATAATTTTTTACCCAAACTTTACCCAAACTTTTTTAAATTTGAAATTAATACTTTTGAAGATACTCGGCTGGTCATTATTTTGAATTTGAGAGTCTTTTTTGATCCTTAATCCGTACAATTTTGTTCCTCTAACCGCACACATAAAACTTGAGATTAACTATTCAAATGAATTAGAACATAAGTGTAGTCAAGAGGTAAGTCTTATGGCATTAAACGACACATTCACCATCCAAGAGATGGACTTGGATACAAAAGATCTTTCATACGATATTAAGGCGAAAGAACTTGAAGCTTACTGGAATAAAGAATGCGAAAAGCATCCTAGTAATAACCATTGCAAAATTTTTTGCGATTAATATTCAAACTTTTTAAGTATTCTTACGCTTGATTTTTATATATCATCCGTACTAAAGCATAGTCAGATAGATAAGGAGGAAAAGCAGATGACTAATTTAACTATAGAGATTCTATTTTGGGCAATTTTAGTTTCTTATCTGGGATTAAGATTTTCTAAAACCTGGGATGGCTTCAAAAAACAGTATTAATTAGGAGGGAAAAATGAAACTTCAAACACAATTCACAGTCCCCAAAAAAGGTCTGAGAGATCTTGATTATGTCAATAAAGTAGAAGTTTTAGAAGAAACTTTTAAGAGAGAATGTCAAGATTACCCAACTAAAGAAGATTGTTTAGTTTGTTGTAACTGACTATTCATTAATCGGTTTTCATAGCTTATAAATTTTAAAAATATTCATAAATTTTAAAGGAGAGGTTTAACTATGAAATTAAAATTCATGCCAACAAAAATTTTTAGAGAGACTCCAAAAGTGACATTCTTTGATGCAGGATTGGGGGCATCTAATGGTTGCGATGTGGTAATTCATTCTGAAGAAGCTATATCTCCTCCAGATGATTTTAAAGATGAACAATATTACGTTCACAATCATCAAATTGATCACAACTTAGTTATTACTGGGGAAAGAACATTTGTTTTAATAAATCCTGCATGGGATGAGCCTCATCATGTGATTTATTTAAATAGATCTATGGGAGCTTTAGAAATTCCTGTTGGAACTTATCACAGATCAATCTCTGGCAAAGAAGGTAGTATTGTTTTAAATCAACCCACAAGAGATAAATTTTTTGATCCAGCTAAAGAATTTATCCCACAAAAATTAGACCAAATAAGTTTAATAAAGGCAAGAAAAACTCCACCTGTTTATTGGGTTTGGAAAAATGATCAAATTAAGAGAGTTGGGTTTAATCCCCTAGAACAAATAATTAAGACCCTTGCTTAATATGAACAAAACACAAAAAGGTATTTCAACCAAAATTAATAATTCAAAAAATCTGAATTTAATTATTAATTCTGATACGTATAAATTGGCTTATGAAGATATTGGTTTGCTCAACAGAAACGAAATGCGCGGAGTCAGAATGCTGCTTGAAATTACTAAACCAGATTTAATCCTAGAAGAAAATAAAATTCTTTCAACCATAATAATTTTTGGAGGCGCAAGTATTGCAGAAGAATCAAAAACAAAAGAGAAAATTGACGATATAAAAAAGTTAATTAAAAAAAATCCTTCATCGGTTTTGCTTAAACGAAATTTAAATAGATTAGAAAATTTGCTATCAATGAGTCACTATTATCAATCCGCAAGGGAGTTTTCTAAACTTGCTTCAATAAATAATCAAAGTAAATCCTGTAATTCTAATGTGATTGTGACTGGTGGGGGTCCAGGGATTATGGAAGCTGCTAATAGAGGAGCGTTTGAAGCAAATTGTAAATCTATAGGGTTAAATATCAGTCTTCCCAATGAACAAATCCCCAATGCTTTTATAACTCCAGGACTATGCTTTAAATTTAATTATTTTGCATTAAGAAAGATCCATTTCGTCATGCGATCAATAGGAGCTGTATTTTTCCCTGGGGGTTTTGGAACATTAGATGAATTATTTGAACTATTAACACTTCGTCAAACAGGAATGAAAAACAAAATCCCAATAATACTTTTTGGAAGAGAATATTGGGATAAGATAATTAACTTCGAATATCTAGCTGATCTTGGATTAATTTCAGATGAGCACTTAAATCTTTTTGAATATGCAGACACCGCATCCGAAGCATGGGAAATTATCAAATCATCAAATATCTCAGATTAGGATAGGTATCCAAAAAATAATGAAGTTCCCCCACACCACCCATCACTTTCCTAAATAGATTATTTGATGGATAATAAATTCATATTCACAGAAGTTACCCAAACTTTACTAAAACCCTATATTTTCGCCGAGATCCCATGCCACAACAGGAACCTAGCTACTGGCTAATGAAAAGTGAGCCTGATGCATACAGCATAGATTCTTTAAAAAATGATGGAGTTACTTTATGGGACGGGATAAGAAATTATCAAGCTCGAAATTTCATGAGAAAAATGAATAAAGGGGATAAAATTTTTTTCTATCATTCAAACTGCAAGCCCCCAGGAATTGTTGGCCTTATGGAAGTAATTGATCTAAATATTGTTGATCCTACGCAATTTGATAAAGATTCAAAGTATTTTGATCCAAAATCAAAACCTGAAAATCCGAGATGGGATTGTGTAAAAGTAAAATACATTTCTAAGTCAAATAAGATTTTAAGTTTGCCGGAATTAAAGATTTTATTTAATGAGGATGAGTTATTAGTCGTCAAAAAAGGAAATAGGTTATCAATATTGCCTGTCAAAAATGATATAGCAAAAATATTAATAGATAAGATATAAAAAATTTTAATCTTTAAAATTCATCGACAACATATTTCCAATATACAGTCTCGTTAAATCCCTATTTTGAAATCCCTTTTGGAGCAAAAATCCTGCAATAGCAGCTTGTAGTATCCTGTATTGATCCCAGTTAGGATGATCCTCAACAAATTCTTTCATAGCCTTTTGAAGATTTTCTTGCAGTTCACATTTGAAACTAATTACTTCATCTTTGTTATCTATAACTACTGGATTCACATCATAAGTTAACTTTTGCATGTTCAAAAAATTTGTCGAAAATAAAATATACAAAATTAAGTTTTCTTCAAAATAATTAATTAGTCAACATGTGTTAATTAAATACAGTCTCAAGTAATAGAATAATGAGATTATAGTCACCATAGGGGTAGTTATAGAAAAAAATTTTTAAAAAATAAAGGGAATATAAAGAAAATGATAATTCCAATGGAATCAACTAAAACCCCAAAAAGAATTATTAAGAAACAGCTTAAAAATGTTAATAAAGCAATTATTGAAATTGCAGAAATGAAATTTGTAAATATTGAAGAAAAAGAAGAAAAATTAGACGCTCTTGTTTTTTTGAAGAATCAAATATTGAGGAAGGCTGAGAAGTTAGAAATAAAATAACTACATAATTGTAGATATTGAATAGTTACTATTTTGTATCAGCTACATTCTTAAAGAAATCACAATAAGTCATCAATTCTGATTCAGTTTCAATTTTGCTGCTTTAAAGCAAGTAGTAAGCGTTTCATTTATTCCCACGTGGTCATATCAGTAGTGCCTTGAGATCTTTGCATCCAAGAATACTTCCAAGTACCATTTACATTTTTAAAAATGCAAGTATAAGTTGAAAGATCTTTATTTTGATTTCCTTTATAACTGAAGATTTCATTTAAAGTAAAAACTGCGTAAGCTATCTCACCGTAAATTTCAATTTTGTGGGTTTTGATTAGTTCTGATGATTCTGCAACTAAGTCTTTACTATCAAACATTCCCACTAATCCCTTAGCAGATATTGGATTTCCACTTGGTCTTACAGCTAAAAAATCCTCAGTTACGTTTGGTATTAGAAAAGAAGAATCTTCACTGGTTGCATAACCATTAATTAAATCTTCTATGGCTTTAGTATTTGACATTAAAAAAGGAGCTAATGCTCCTTATTTTAGATGTACTGTCAATCTGTATATATTCTAGATTCTCAGCATCTCTTGTAAACAAGCATTTTATTTAGCCAGAACAAGAAAAAGCACCTGCAAGAATATTTTTAAAAATTGGTGCTTGACCTAATGCGTATAAGAAGAAAGTGGATGATGCGAGAGTAATAGCTATTTTAGAAGCCCTATTAACTTTCAAATTTGAGACTTTTGTAAATGCAGAATTCATTTTTTCATTAATGTGATGGAATTATATTAGCTGAATAGAAAAAATATTCAGCATCAAAATTTACCAAAGATTAATTTTATTGCTGCTGTTGCTGCTCCTGCATTTTTTTTATATGTTCGAATTCTTTTTTAGAAACTATTCTCATTTTGAACTCTGGATACCTTGTCTTCCACCATTTATTTATTGAAATAGCTACACCCGTTAAATCTTGGGTACAAATATGGACCCATAAAATCTTAGTTTGTTCTTCTTTATAGAATTCCCAACTCGAAGGTGAAGCCATTAAATCGTGAACATATCGTGAACATTTTTTTACGGGTTTTTGAAATCCATTGCTACAACTACTGGCACATGGTTCATTAGCCAAAACTTTTCTTCAGTTATATCAGGGGATTTGGAGGAATTTACCTGCTAGAATTTTACTAGAATCAGAATTTTTTTATATTTTTATTATCCATCAAAGTTTCTATTTAGGGAAGTGATGATTGGTATAGGGTGCACGCGAATTATCAGCTAGTCACACTTGAGCTTTATATGTAACATAATAAGTTTACATAAGGTAATAATTAAATGAAAAGACTTTTTCCTTACATAGCATTTGCATGTTTAACTGGTTTTACGGCTATGACAGGTTTACCTGTTATAGCAGGCGGTTGTAGTAGCCACATGAACCAAAAAGCTGAAATCAAATGTGCTGAAGATGATACTGAGTGTCAAATTGAAAAAGCTGAAAAGTTTGATTTAAGAGATTCTCTCAAATCATAAAATTATGACTCAATTCAGTTTTTTTTATGAACTCTGTCCCAAGAGATTTAATCGAGTTCGTATTCTTTGCTGCTGTTGGTTTTACTGCAGGATTATTGGGATTAATTTTGTTATAGAAAATTGACCCATTCTTTTTTTCTCCTAACCTTTTCAAGTCTTTCTTTCTTTTATGTGATGGCTTGTTTATGGAGAGATTTAATTAATCAAAAGTAAAAAATTTTTTAAATTACCTTTTATAAATAAATTTTTGTATGTCTTCGAATAGATTAGATTTTGATTTAAAAAATCCATTACTTTTTAAATAAGATTTTCCTTTTTCTATATTTTCAATCCTTTTTTCATAAGAATTTTCATCTAAATTTTTTTTCATATAAAAATAGTCGGACTCTTATTCTGAATAATGCTCACAAAAAAGCGGTTACCTTAAATACAAAATTTAAATTCTTTTTTGAATTGCTTTTCATTCAAACTAATAAAAAAGTTTCTTTCTTAAATTTCTAAGAATCTTTTGATATCTTGTTCTTCATGTCCTCAATATTATTAATTAATTTGTCTAACCATTCTGTATTGTCTTCTGGTTTTAAATATTTAATTTTTGGTTGATTAATTTCAAGAGTCTCAAAATCTCCACTCATAAATTCTCCTTTGAATATTTGTTTAAATACCTCTCTGTTTTAATTGATTTGATTAAAACACTGCGTTTCTAATGTGTGCGGTTTGAGGAACATTTAGGTACGGAAAGAGGTATGTTTTTTTAGCCATTTAAATCTATGGCTGACCTAAATTAGAAATATGGTTGTCATATGTCGTTTGCGTTGCTACAACTGAAATCAACCATAAACTTTCAATTGCATTTAATAAAATGACTTACTACAGTTGCTTTGATCAAAAAGGAAACATAATTGCTCGCTGTCAGACTAAAGAAGATATAGATGTTCTTAAGAAAATGGGCAGACCAATAATGGAAATAAAAGAAATGAAAAAAGAGGAATCAATTGTTTGTTCTTTAACTGGTAGTCCATCCGATTACAACGACGATTATTAAGAGTATGACTCAAAGATTACTTCAATTAAATCAACATGGAAGATCAGTAGTTTTTTTGTTGGTTGCATTAAAAAGCATTTGTACTTTCTTTTCTACTTTTGAAAAAGCATTAACTGATCGCTAAGAGTGAGATAAATTATTTAGTTATTTTTGCATTAGCAGTCAATCATTAAAATTTAAGACATAAAAAAAAGACCTTTTTACAGGTCTTTTTTAAATGGTGACGACAGAAAGGAGATCTATTTAATAATCAGATTAAGAATTATCTTAGAAATTAGTTTTGAAAGTAATAGTGATTACTCACTTCTTCATGCTTTACAAACGACTTTATTTTAGGATAGTTCAGAATTAATCCCGAAAGTTTAATTTCTGATTACTTAACTTTCTTTCCATGAAGGTTAGATAAGTTAATTTACCTTGGTATTGCAGACCATGGATTAGTGAAGATCTAGTTGGTCAACCTTGGTCGAGTCGATCACCAGAACTGTCGTACAAATAAATTAATCGGTTACAGATATTTTGCATGAATCCTTAAGATTGATTTAATCATGATTAAATAAATCTTTAATCCTGGGACCACATCATCTCTTTTTAAGCATTTTATTTTTTTGTTATACAAAGAATATAAAGCCAACCAAAGAAAGTAGCAAAAGCAATTATTAAAGCAATATTGTTATTCAAAGGACTTAAATATCTTTCTATTGAAAGTGGTACATGGAGAATAACAAAATACCAATATAGAGCAGATAGTAATCCAAACAATAAAGCCAGAAGAATATAAAAAGGCAAGATATATAATCTTCTTTTTTTTATTCTTTCCTCTGTAATATTTTCGGCTAAACCAATTCTTGACCAATAACCACCATTTAATTGAAGAAAAAACTTTAAAAATATTCCGTAAATATTTATAAAAAACCTAGATAAAGCAAATAACGGTGAAATTATAAATCGTTGCATTAATGCTTCAAAAATTTAATTTGTTCAGTTATGGAAATCTTACTTATATTATTAACTTTTTTTTCTCTATATTTCGTTAGGAAAAATACCATTGAGCTAAAAACAACTAAAAATCCTAATAATGATATTCGATAAAAAAGGTCATCAGACATATCAAAAAAATCTGATCTTTTATATTTATTTCTCATTAAAAAATAGGATTGTTTACTCTCTAATGTAGCTCTACAATCAATTACTAGCTTTTAGCTATGTAAGTAATATGCGTTTCATAAAAAAACAGCTAATGAAAATAGATTTTATTTAAAATATAGAAACAACTTGAGTGAGGATTAAATGTCTATCATTACCGACAATACAGTATTAGTGCATATTTACAGTGGTTTAGAATCCAAAAATAAAATAACTTTAGGTTTATTGGTTGCCCTTACTGCAGAAAAAAACGATCATAAAGTAACTCTTTTTCTGGCGGGAGATGGAGTACAAATATTAAATTGCAAAAAAGCTGGTGAAATAGTTGGTGAAGGTACTGGAGATTTATACGAACATCTTCAAAATTTAAAGAATTCAAAAGTTACCATATATGTCTCAGGAATGTCTGCTCAATCTAGAGGTTATGATGAGAAGCTTCTGAATGGATATACAGCAGAGTTTGTTATGCCAGATGTTCTAGTTGAAGAATCAATTAAGGCAGATAGCGTGCTTTGCTATTAAATTAT
>QCRB01000029.1 GCA_003209425.1 Prochlorococcus sp. AG-459-E08 | reverse complement strand
TGGTAGAAAGTTCACTAAGAAAAGCTGCCTTGTGGGATGAATGTAAGGATAAATTAAATGACAGTGGTTACTCTTTATCTGGAGGACAACAACAAAGATTATGTATTGCTCGAACCATCGCAATTGAGCCAGAAATAATTCTGATGGATGAGCCATGCTCAGCTTTGGATCCTATCTCTACTTTGAAAATAGAAGAGACCATGCACGAACTTAAGAAGAATTATACAATAATAATCGTTACTCATAATATGCAACAGGCATTAAGAGTTAGTGATATGACTGCATTTTTTAATGCTATTGAATATGAAGATGGTGATGGAGGAAAAGTTGGTTATCTAGCAGAATTTAATTCGACAAAGAAAATTTTTAATTCTCCCAAAGAAAAAACTACTCAGGAATACATATCCGGTAAATTTGGTTGATCTTTAATTTTCACCTTTAAAAGAAATATTTTTACTTTCAAGATAGCTTAGGGGTAGACAAACAGTATAAATACCTATATAGTTATTTCGAATTAGTCTGTTTATCTTTGAAAAACTATCCTTTTCTTCCTTTCTTAATTTTTGCAGGTGCTCTAATAACAACTGCAACAATAGGGTTGCCTGTATTTACTTCATAATTTAAGGGTATTTCTATTTCAGTTAATCTTATGGTTTCAATAATAAATAAAGAATTAATTGGAAGTCCTCATAAAACATTAATAAGAGGAAATTTATTTGACTTTATGAAAAAAAGAGAGAATATGAATCTGTGTGGGAGTAAAAAATCTGTATTAAAACCATTTTTAAAGGTGGTTAATTTCTAATTTATTTATCATGGATAAAACTAAAGAACAGTTAGAAAAATTAAGAGAAGTAGCGGAAGCATCGCTTACAAAAACGGATGAACTTCAAAAAGTTCTTGCTCAAATCGAAGCTTTAATGTCTAGGGAAGAATCACAAACTTTATCAAAGAAGAAATAATTATTTAAAATAATAAGTTTAGTTTTTGTATTTTTAATTACACCTCTACAATTCCTTTGTAGTTATTAATTGGGTATGCAGAACCCGTTCCAAAGTTTTCTGTTAGGTCTCGAGGTCTTACCTTCTTTAAGTAAAAGATCTCTTTTTATTTGTTTGCTTTTATTATAATTTTATAACCTGCTTATTTAGTTGATTACTTTATAGATTTCTTTCAAGCAGACATTTACATCGAAAGATTCAGTATTTACTATTTCTAAGCCTGTTTTTTCTGTAACTTCAACAGTGGCATTGCATTCGTCTTGTTTGAGAGCCATGTAACTTGGTTTTTTATCCTCTTTCTCTAATTTATTACCTGATTCAGTATCATCCTTATATTTTTCCATAACTAGTGTAAGTGCCTCTATCTCAACGGAAAAATTATCATTTGCTTTTGCTCCATATGGAATGAAAAGAAATGGAAATAAAATAAAGGCTATTAATTTTTTCATTTCTATAAAATGTGTTTATTTTTTTTATAACGTGGATAGTCCGCTAAAGAAAGGGTAATTAGGTGAAATTTTTTTTTTACTTTTACTTGAAAAAATTAAATTAATATAATTAAAAATAATTGATAAAAAAAATAAACGAGACTTTCTAGTATAAATTGGTATATTTAAATGAAAAAATTAAGTCACTTTAAAGGGATTTTTCTTATGAATTTATCTGAATAATTTCCTCTTCAGAAACAATTGCCCATTTTTTAAATGACTTTTTGCAGGGATATCCTCCTGTTAAGTCTCCAAATGCAGGAAGATATAAAACATTTTTATTCATATCCATTGCAAAGCACCTAAAAGATAATTTATCTGCATTGCTTTTTAAATAGATTTTTGGATGATAATGTCCACAAATATTTAAAGTTGTATTATTTGTTAAATTAACTGGTTCATGGCTAAAAGTAATATTTTTAGTTTTTCTAATATCAAATATTTTTATATTTTTAATATCACAACCTATATCATGATTTCCAAGGACAAGTTCTACATTGGTTTTTAATAGTTCAGGAAGATCTTCAACTTTCTTTTGAAGAGTTTTATCTATTGAAAATTTACTGTGGAATAAATCTCCCAAAATTATTAACTTTTTAGGACTATATTTTTTTACTATTTTTTTTATTCTTGCGAAATTATTTTCATCTGAATCATTAGTAAGAGGGATGCCATTTTGCTGAAAATATTCAGCTTTCCCAAGATGAATATCGCATATTAACAACTCTTTTGTTTCCGTTATGAATAACGCTCTTGAAGGCAGCAACTCTAACGATGTATCTTCCCAAAAAAATGTAAAAGAACTTTTTTTCATTTAATCACAATATTTTTTTATAAGTTTTTCTACCCTTTTTTCTATTGGTTCATTACTTAAAGTATTTTTAAGTCTCTCAACTAATAAAGGGAAAGCGAAAGGAGTTGGAGTTTTTATCTCGTTTAATAGCATTTTTAAATTTTTTAATCTTTCTAATGATCTAGATATTCTTTTATTTTCTAATTGATATTCTTTGACCTCTTGATGCGATTGTTTTATCAAAAGATGCCCTTTTTCATATTTAGTAAAGACATCGTAAAAAAGACTTGAACTTATTTGAAGTTGAGAAGAAGTTTTTGTTTTGGTTGGATTATTTTGATTTACTAGTCCACTTATTTGGGCAATATTTTTAAATCTACGTTTTGTTAATTCTGAAAAATTAATTGCATTTTCAAGATCTTCTTCTAATTTTTTGTTATCCAAAAAATAGTCAGCTTCTTTTTTTATAATAGAAAAATCATAATCTTCTGAGGTAGTTAAGCTGAATCCAAAATCATTAGTAGTAATACTAAATGTGGATTGTTTTAATTTTGCCAATCTTAAAGCCCACAGAAATGCAATTCCTTCATTTACAAATTTCCCATCTAATGTAAATACAAAAAGGTTTGATAAATCCTTTGTTTTATATATTTCTATAAGGAATTCATCTTTTTTTGGAATATTTGAAAGAGCCTTTTGCTTCTTAAATATTGGAAGTAATGAATTTAGTTCAGGATTTAAGTAATCATAATTTTCTAATTCATTGCATGTATCTATTTCTTTTCTCAAACTTTCACAAAGTAGATCAGAAATTGCCATTTGACCACCAACCCATGCAGGAATAAGAGAACTTTTTTTTGTTGATTTTTTTACATATAAAATCATATCTCTGATTCTTACAAATTGAAGCATTTTACCTGCAAAATAAAAGGTATCTCCAGGATTTAATTTTGAAGCAAAATTCTCTTCTAAATTTCCTAAGGATTTACCTTTTATATATTTAACATTCACAAATTTGTCACTTGTAATTGTCCCAATGTTAAACTTATGCATTCTTATTAAAGATTTGTCTTTTACAAAATATTTAAAGTTCTCATTATTATTTTGCGATTCTTCTTTAACTATCTTTTTATATTTTGGGTATGCTTTAAGACATTTTCCTCCATATTCTAAAAAGTCAATGCACCAATTCCAATCTTGATCTTTTAAGTTTCTATAACTCCAGCAATTTTTAATTCTTTCTTTCTCAATTGTCGGATCAAATCCATTCCCGCATGCCAAACTTATTAGATGTTGAAGAAGAACATCATAAGATAATTCAGGAAGTCTAATTTTTTCAGATATACCACTTTTTATTATTCTTCTCATTGCACTAATCTCTAATAACTCTAAAGAGTTAGTAGGCATAAAAATTATTTTTGATTTTCCGCCTGGTCTATGAGCACTTCTTCCTGCTCTTTGGATAAGTCTAGCTAAATTTTTTGCACTACCAATTTGAACTATTTGATCTACAGGTTGGAAGTCAACTCCCAAATCTAACGAGCTTGTACATACTACCCATTTTATTAATCCGTCTTTTACCCCTTCTTCAACTTTTTTTCTATCTTCTTTATCCAGGGAGCCGTGATGAATTGCGATTTTATCTTCCATCTCTGGGAGAAAAAATTTAAGACATTGATACCATCTTTCAGATTGATTTCTTGTATTGGTGAATAATAAGGTACTTTTCTTTTTATCTAGCATTTTTAAAAGTGAAGAATGACTTCTAATTCCGAGATGCCCACTCCATGGAAAGGTCGTTTCCTTCTCTGGTAAAACACTTATAATTTCGATCTCTTTTTGAATATTTGTACTTATTATTTTGGGCTTAATGGCTTTCATTCCAACTATTGCTCTTGCCGCTTCTTCTATATTCCCTATAGTTGCAGACATTGCCCAAATTTGTAAATTTTTTATATTACCTCTTAACCAACTTAAAGATAATTCGCACTGGTTACCTCTTTTACTACCCATTAATTCATGCCATTCATCAATAATTATTGTTGACAACTCTTTAAACAGATTATTAGATTCTTTATTGGAAATTAAAAGAGATAAAGACTCTGGAGTAGTAATAAGAATATTAGGTGGTTTAGCTAATTGCTTTTTCTTTTCATATGGGGTGGTATCCCCATTCCGAATCTGAACAGTGATTTCTTTGTCAAAATGCAAAGCTGCTAACTGTATGGAATTTTGTAAATCTCTACTTAGGGCTTTTAAAGGGGTTATTAATAATATATTCACACTTTTATTATTTTTAGGATCTTCTATTTGTGATAGAGGTCCCATTAATGCAGCATAAGTTTTGCCACATCCAGTTGGAACTTGTATTATCCCACTCTCCCCATTTAAAAATGCTTTCCATGATTCAATCTGGTAGGGCAATGGCTCCCATCCATTTGTCCAAAAAAACTGTTGAATTTTAGAAATTAAATTACTTTGTATACTATTTTGAGAAATATTATTCATGATATTTTTTTCATCAGTTCATAAGCATTTTCTAGGCTATCTGCATCAGAAATTTTTTTATCTTTTCTCCATTTTGTTATTCTTGGAAATCTAACTGCTATGCCTGACTTATGACGTTTTGAAATTTGTATTTTCTCAAAAGATATTTCGAAAACCATTTCTGGTTTCAATGATCGAACAGGGCCAAATTTTTCTATTGTGTTTTTCCTTATCCATTTATCTAGCTCTTTAATTTCAATATTTGTTAAACCAGAATATGCACTCGCAAATTTAATTAATTCTTGGTCTTTCCATAATGCAAAACTGTAATCTGTATAAAGACCAGCTCTTCTACCACTTCCGCCTTTAGCATAAATTAGAACAGCATCCAATTGCATTGGATCAACTTTATATTTCCACCAAATACCTTTTTTTCTTCCAGAGGTGTATGGAGATCTTTTATTCTTAATTATTAATCCTTCAGTATTATTTTCTCGAGATTTTTCTTTAAAAGTTAAAGTATCAGACCAATCTTTAGGATAGATTAAATCGCATATTCTGAAAATATCAGTGATATTGTTCTTATTTTTATTTTGCCATTTTGAATAATATTTTTCTAACTCAATTCTTCTATTTTCTAATTTAATTTCTCTTATATCTCTTCCATTAATCTCTAAAAGATCATAAGCAATAAAAATAATTGGATATTTTATTTGGATTGATCTTGTAGGAGATTTTCTATTTATTCTTTTTTGAAGTAAAGAAAAATCAAAGGCAATTTGTTCCTTAAAATCCCAAACTAATAATTCCCCATCAAGAACAAAATCATCTTTTATATATGACATTTTATCTACTAATTCTGGGAAAGATTCATTTACTAATTCTTGCCCTCTTGTCCATAACGAAACATTACCTGATCTTTTAATTAATTGCATCCTGATACCGTCGTATTTCCATTCAAATTGAAAATCATTTATTGAATTTTTGAAGATTTTATCTTCAAAGTTATTTGCTAGAAGAAATGGAAATGGTTTAGAATTTAACTCTTCAAGATTTATATTCTTATTAATTACAAAATCATATGAATCAATTGAAGGCTTGAAATTACCCATCAACCTATGAGAAATAATTTCTTCGTCAATATTAATTAGTTTTGATATTGATTTTGTAATTAACCCGATAGAGACTCCTACTCTAAAAGTCCCCGTAAGAATTTTATTGAAAATTAAATGGTAATCTTCAGGTAATGTTTCCCAAATTTTTTTAATTCGTAAATTTTTTTCCTCCTCATTAAGTTTTGATAACTCAGGTATTGTTTTGCTTAGTAATTCGTTGAGACTTATATTTGATAATTTTTTATTTCTGGAAGTAGTTTTATTTTTAAGTAATAACGTTATTACCTCAGCAGAATCACCAACTTTTAAATAACAGGTATCAATTAACCATTGAGGATATTCATATATTTGAGAAAAAAGATTTTTTAAATATCTTCCACTAATAAATCTCTTATTATTTTTTCCAGTTAGTAAATATATTGCCCATGAATTATTTATTGGTTCATTTGATAAAAAATATCTTTTTAAAACTTCAATTTTATTATTTGTACTATTAATTGAATCTAGATCGCCAAATAATTCTGAAAACTTTTTTAAGCTCATATTTATCTATCGAAGAAAAGAACATTTATTGATTTCTTCTCAACTAAATATTTACTTAAGGCTTCACTATCTCCATGATGAAAAAATACATTTTTTGCTTCAGACTTGTTTACTGCTTTCAGAATTCCATCCCAATCTGCATGATCAGAAATTGCAAATCCTTTATCATACCCTGATCTTTTTCTTAGAGCTCTTATTGACATCCATCCACTCGCAAAAGCTGTTTGAATATTTTTGAAATTTTTTAGATAAGAGCCCTTACTTAAAGATGGAGGTAATAATATTAGACTTCCTTTAAGTTCATCAATCTTTTTTTTATTTTCGATCTTGATAGTATCTTTAATATCAATTCCAAGTTCCTTATAACAATTGTTCATTTTATAAATACTGCCATGGGAATAAATAGTGCCTTTAAAGTTTGTTTGACTAATTTCTCTTAATAATCTTTGAGCTTTCCCAAGAGAATAGCAGAAAAGTAGAGAAGCTTTTCCTGGCGAATTATTTATCCATTTTGAAATATCATTTGCTATTTTATTACTCTCATCCCACTTAAATATTGGTAAACCAAAAGTACATTCACTAATTAAATAATCAGTTTTTACTATTTCATATTGTTGGCAGGTCTCATCTTTTTGAAGCTTAAAGTCACCTGAAATTAGCCATTTTTCTTCAGCAAAAATAAACCTTATTTGACTAGATCCAAGTATATGGCCAGAAGGATGAAAAGAAATTTTGATACCATTTATCTTAAATTCTTCTCCATATTCAAAAGTCTTGATTTTGATATTGTCTCCAACTCTTTCTTTAAGAAGTATTGCAGTCTCCTTAGTAGAAATGTATTCTTCACAGCCAAATGTAAAGTGATCAAAATGAGCATGGGTTATTAATGCCTTTTTTACTGGCTTGTTTGGATCAATCCATACGTCAGCAAGTTCACAATAAAGATTTCCATCTTTATATCTAATTAAATATTTTTGTTTAGTTCTCAAAACTACATCTCTTACAATGAAGTTAATTTAGCTAATTATGCCCATGCTTGTTTTGATAAAGCTACAGCTGAAATTGTTAGTAAAGCAATAATTACAACTTTGTTGCTCCAATTAATCATGAATAAACTAATTCTGTTAGAAGTAACTTTATTAGATGTCAAAATCTTTTCCTTATTAAATATTTGATTTTTTTCATTATTTTCTAAGTAATTTAAATTTTTAATCTCATTTATTAATTTAGATTCGCAAGTTGAGAGTTGTTCTATTTGATTTAATAAATTAATATCTTCTGGTCTTAATAAAGAATTTAATTCTTTAATTTGCCTTTCGTTTTTTACAAGAAATTCATTAACTATCTCATCAGTTCCTAACCCATTATTTATATGTGAAAGAATTTGATCTCTTTCCCAGGATTTTTCGAGGGAATTTAAAATTTTGTTTATGCTCATTTTAAGTATTTTTACTTATGATAAATTATTATTTTTTTCTTCTGTGGCTTATCCCTTTAAGTAATTAGATAAAATTACTTTTATTTAAGATTTGCGAATAAGTCTGTTTGCAAAATATTTTATCTTTACCTTTTC
>QCRB01000028.1 GCA_003209425.1 Prochlorococcus sp. AG-459-E08 | reverse complement strand
AGTGATGGAAAACTTTCAAAATAAACATCAGGTACAGCTTCTGGCGGAATTGAAGCTAATGAACTAATAACATTTACAAGTCCTTCATTTAATTCGGTTCCAGCTGATGGAGGTATCAACAAATGGAATCCTGATGCCCCTATTACAACTCCTGCAAGCAGCTCACCTACTATCGTGGGTAAACTTAGTCTTACTAGTACTTCTGCTAATGCTCTTGCAGCTAAAAATATTAATAGAAATCTTACAACTCCTATCAAAGTTTCAGCAACTTCTAAATCATGCGCACTTAATTCAGCAAGTAAAGAATACATTTGAAATGAGAGAAAAAATAAACAACCTAATTGGAAGATAGTTTATCGAGGGCCCACTTTAAGAAATATGTAAGAAAAAAGCAAAAATACTCAACAAGTGTGGATCTGAAGTTACAACAAAGAAATTTTCAAAAAAATGGCTATTGTCTGTTATATGGCTAATCCAATGAATTCCAACAAACCTTTTGATCTACGCTTGCCTACACCAGGCTGCTATCTAGATCCTGAAAAAGCTGGGATGGATTCTGATGCTGTTTTTCAAGGTATGACAGCCCATCTTTTCTATACTCTTGGGAAGTTAGCTACTTCTGCAAGTCCTCATGACTTGTATATGGCTTTAAGTTATGCAGTTAAAGATAGGCTAATGACAAGATATTTAGCTAGTCAAGAACTAATAAGAAAAAAACCACAAAAAACAGTCGCTTACTTATCAGCAGAATTTTTAATAGGACCTCAACTAAGTAATAATCTCCTCAATCTTGGCATAACCCAAGAAGCAGAAGATGCTTTAAAGAGATTTGGAATTGAATCATTATCAACAATTCTTGAAGTAGAAGAAGAACCTGGACTAGGTAATGGTGGACTTGGCAGACTTGCTGCATGTTACATGGAATCATTGGCATCTCTTCAAGTTCCAGCAGTTGGCTATGGTATTCGTTACGAATTTGGTATTTTTAACCAGCTAATTAGAGACGGTTGGCAAGTCGAAGTTACTGATAAATGGCTAAAGGGTGGTTGGCCTTGGGAACTTCCACAACCTGACGAGTCTTGTTTCGTTGGTTTTGGAGGTAGAACTGAAAGTTATAGAGATAATAAAGGTAATTACAAATCAAGGTGGATACCTTCAGAACATGCCATAGGTGTTCCTCATGATGTTCCAGTTTTGGGATACAGAGTCAATACATGTGATAGGTTGCGATTATGGAGAGCTGATGCAACAGAAAGTTTCGACTTTTATGCCTTCAATATTGGTGATTACTATGGAGCAGTAGAAGAAAAAGTTGCGTCTGAAACTCTTTCCAAAGTTCTATATCCAAACGATGGGACTGATGAAGGCAGAAGATTAAGACTCAAACAACAACACTTCTTTGTAAGTTGTTCTCTTCAGGACATGTTGAGAAGCCTTGAAAAAAGATCAATTCCAATTACGGAATTTCCTCATCATTGGACTGTCCAATTAAACGATACTCATCCTGCTATCGCAGTAGCGGAACTAATGAGACTTCTCATTGACCAATATCAAGTAGGTTGGGATAAAGCTTGGAACATAACCACCTCCTCAGTTGCTTATACAAACCACACCTTACTTCCAGAAGCATTAGAGAAATGGGATTTAGGATTATTTAACGATCTTCTTCCTAGGCACTTAGAAATTATTTATGAAATTAATTGGCGATTTCTACAACAATTGAGACTACGTTATCCTGGTGATGACAAAATTCTGCAAAAACTTTCAATAATAGATGAAGAGGGTTCTAAATCAGTAAGAATGGCTCACTTGGCTACAATTGGTGCACATCATATAAATGGTGTCGCAGCTCTTCATTCAGATTTAATAAAAAGACAACTTCTTCCTGAATTTGCAAAACTATGGCCTGAAAAATTTACAAATGTAACTAATGGAGTTACTCCTAGAAGATGGGTTGCTCTATCTAATCCATCATTATCGAACCTTCTAGAAGAAGAAGTTGGTCCTGATTGGATAACAAATATGGAACTTCTTAAGAAATTAGAAGGAAAACAAGATGACAACAATTTTCTGAAAAAATTTGAGGAAACTAAATTAAATGGAAAAAGAAAATTAGCTAGTTTTATTCATTCAAAAACTGGAATTCTTGTAAATCCATCGAGTTTATTTGATGTTCAAGTAAAAAGGATTCATCAATATAAAAGGCAACATTTAAACGCACTACAAATTATTGCTCAATACATAAGAATCAAAAATGGTACAAACAAGTATGAAGTTCCAAGAACAATAATATTCGGAGGTAAAGCTGCACCAGGTTACTTTATGGCAAAGCTAATGATTCGATTCATTAATGGTATTGCTGATGTAGTTAATTCTGATCCTGATATGGATGGTTTATTAAGGGTCGTTTTTCTCCCAGACTATAACGTTAAACTTGGTGAAATAGTTTATCCCGCAACTGATCTCTCAGAACAAATTTCAACTGCTGGGAAAGAAGCATCTGGAACTGGAAATATGAAGTTTGCAATGAATGGAGCGTTAACTATTGGAACCTTAGATGGAGCCAATGTGGAATTAAGAGATCTTGTGAAAAAAGAGAATTTCTTTCTTTTTGGTAAAACCGAAAGCGAAATTATGGATTTAAAAAATAATAATTACTCCCCTAAAACTTTTATTGATCAATCTTCAGAGCTTAAAGAAGTAATCCGGCTAATTGAAATTGGGCACTTTAGTAATGGTGATAAAGAATTATTTAAACCTTTATTAAATAGCTTGACTGGACATGACCCATTTTTTGTTATGGCTGACTTTGAAGACTACTTAAATAAACAGGATGTAGTCAGTGAATGCTGGAATAATAAAAAATCTTGGAATAAAATGGCATTATTAAATACTGCTAGATCAGGATATTTTTCCTCAGATAGATCTATTAGAGAATACTGTAAATCTATTTGGAAAGTCTCTCCAATGCCAGTAGAAATTACTTGCGATGTCGAAGAATTAACTAATTAATATTTTTCTTATCTGGTGAATCTGGCGTTTGATGAAATAATCTATTCAAAATTAACCGATCCATATTTAATGGATCTGGAGCTAATTCCTTTGCAATTTCTTTAAATTTTGATTCAATATTGTTTGAAATTTTTGTATCAAATATTCTTTCCATTAATGCTTCAATGGAATATAAATAGGCATTAACACTTTCAAGTTCATCTAAAGCTTCAGTAATTTCTGTATCAGAAATATGTTTTTCACCTGAACTGATATCTTCATTAGATTCTCTTTCAGATAGTTTTTTCTGCAACTCTTCAGAAACCTTAGTACAAAGAGTCCTGAACGATTGAATAGATGCCCAATTCAGTTCTTGTTGCTGCTTAAAAGTGGGAAATTCTCTAATCAGACGATCATGCTCTTTGTAAAATCTCTGACAATCAGAGCATTGACATGGTTCTTCAGCCAAAAGAAAATATAATTCTTCTTACATCATCTCACTATTTGGGCAAAATTGTAGGACCGTCAAATAATTCGTCATTTTCATCAAGTGAATCTGGACTATCTGGCAAAGGTATCTCAATACTGGTTACCAAATTAATCACATCTCTTAGTCTCATAGAATCAGCAAACCATCCCATTGCTTGCTCTGTATCTCCTCTTTTTTCAGCATCATTTGCTTGATCCTCGTGAGCTTCCGCCAATAAAGCAAGCCAGCAAAGGCATCTTGCTTGAACTATTGAAAGATCTAAATCATTTGGTTTGGATTTAGAAATACGTTCATGCTCTTGTTGAATTAAGAGCTTTAAACGCATATCATGCAACTTAGCCATAAAAGATTTATTACTAACTATACGCTAGCTAGAGAGTAGCAAGTTTGCACACATACTACATATAGTTTTTTATTTTCACGGGACTGGCGGGAGTCGAACCCACGACCTACGGTTTAGGAAACCGTTGCTCTATCCTGCTGAGCTACAGCCCCAATAGATGATTTTTAGGGTATTAAGCATTATGCTAAATGAAAGCAGGAGAGGCAATCGCAAGAAAGTTTTATTTTGGAAACAAAATAAAACTTTCTTGAGGAAAGTCCGGGCTCCCATATGGTCAGGCTTGCTGGGTAACCCCCAGTGCGGGTAACCGTGAGGATAGTGCCACAGAAACATACCGCCTAATACTTTATGTATGGCAAGGGTGCAAGGGTGCGGTAAGAGCGCACCAGCAACATTGAGAAGTGTTGGCTAGGTAAACCCCGGCTGGGAGCAAGGCTTAGTAGATTTATGACCATTAAACAATCTACTTTTAAGCGCCGCTTGAGATTGTGAAGTAATTCCAATCCTAGATAGATGATTGCCCATCTTATTAAGATGAACAGAACCCGGCTTATGACCTGCTTTCTAATTGTTATGATTATTCAAATCCGATGACAAATATAACTAACGCAAAAAGAATTAATCAAATAAGTACTTTTCTAAAATCTTTAAATATTAAATCAAAAAGATTTTCTGAAGTTATTACAACACAAAATATTTCAATAATTGAAAATTTTAATCAAGCATTTATCCATTCTTCAGAGGACAAAATAATAAATTACGAAAAACTAGAATTTTTCGGAGATGCAGTACTCAGATTAGCTGCTTCTAATTTTATTGAAAAAAACTATCCTCAAATGAGTGTAGGAGAAAGATCAGAGCTAAGAGCACAAATTGTAAGTGATGAATGGTTAACTAAATTAGGGGAAAAAATTGACATAGAAAAATTAATAATTAAAGGACCTAAAGCTCTTGGTGATGAAAATTCAAAAAATACCATTATTGGTGAAGCTACAGAAGCTTTAATCGGCGCCGTTTACAAGTGCTTTAATTCGATTCAGGAAGTAAATCTTTGGTTAGATGATATTTGGGAGGAAGATTCAGAAATATTTTTAAAAGCTCCATATAAATTCAAATCTAAGTCAGTATTACAAGAGTGGTGTCAAAGTAAAGGTTTTGATTTACCAGTTTATAAAATAATTGAAGTTTCACAGAAAAATGGCGACCCGAAAAGGTTTTCTTGCGATATATTTATCGAAGGATTAAAAGAATCATCTGCTTTTGGCAAATCCCATAAACAAGCAGAAACGAATGCAGCTAGAGTTCTAATAGAAAAATTTATAGCTAAAGGTAAAATCTAATTTCTATACTATTTCTAAATTTCTTAGCTGAAAAGTTATGAGTTTATCCCAATTACCCCCTTCAAACAGAACAGCTGCATTTTTTTTTGTAACTCTCTGTACAAACCCTTTATATCCTCTATATATAGAGTTAGTGTCTTTTACGACAACAAAAGAACCGGGAAGTATAGGTTTAGTAGATAATTCCATAAAAAACTCTTTCCAATACAATATATGATAAATAAAAATGAATGGTTGATTGTTGGATTAATAACATCATGTCATGGAATTAATGGACAGGTAAAGATAAAGTCTCTAAGTGATTTTGAAGAAAGATTTTTAAAGCCGGGAATACGATGGTTACAAAAAGATAACGAACCTCCTTCAAAAATTAAACTTATATCTGGTTTCAAACAACCTGGAAAAGAAATATTTATAGTTAAATTCCAAGAAATAAATTCTAGAAATCATGCAGAGCAACTTAAAAAATTTAAAATTCTTGTAAAAACTGATAAACTTCCTAAATTAAAAAAGGAAGAATTCCACCTGATGGAACTTATACATTTGGAGGTCAAGATTTTAGAGAATGATAAATTAAAAATAATTGGAAAAGTTATTAACTTAGAAAATGAGAAAAATAATCTACTTGTTATAGAATTATTTAAAAATCAAAAACAAGTTCTAATACCATTTGTTAAAGAAATAGTCCCATTAGTAGATATAAATAATAATTTTCTAATTATTAACCCTCCAAATGGACTTTTAGAGCTATAAATTTAGAAAATCAAAATTTGTAAGAAATTAATTATTCAACAGTTACACTTTTAGCTAAATTTCTTGGTTGATCTACATCAAGTCCTCTATGAGCTGCAATATGGTAACTCAACAATTGTAAAGGCACTATGTTAAGTAAAGGTGAAATCCATTCATTAGAGGAAGGAACTTTCATTAAATAATCAAAAATTTCAGTTCCATTACAGTCAGGAGCAATTCCAATCAAATATGAATCTCTAGCTTTTGCTTCCTGAGCATTACTGATAACCTTATCGAAAACTTCACCAGGGGAGGCAATAGAAATTACAGGTACTTTTTTATCTAACAAAGCTATTGGACCATGTTTCATTTCACCAGCTGGATATCCAGCCGCATGGATATAACTTATTTCTTTGAGTTTTAAAGCTCCTTCAAGAGCAATAGGATAATTTATACCTCTTCCTAAAAAGATAACATCTTTAATATTAAAAAAATCATGTGCTAACTTTTCTGAAGATTTATTATGTTGCTCTAAAAGATCTTCAATTAACGGAGGCAGTTTTACAAGTTCAGTTATTAATTTACTAATTTCCTCTGAGCTTTGACTACCTTTAATTTCAGCAAATTTTATAGCTAATCCATAAAAAGAAAGTAATTGGGCAAAAAAGGTTTTTGTTGCTGCAACTCCTACTTCTATTCCTGCACATATATCAATTATGTTTGAAACCTGCCTACCTATAGAGCTTTCTCTTCTATTCGTTATTGCAATAAGATTGGGTTTAAAATTTTTATCTTCAATCGAAGACCGTCTTTTAATTTCCATATCGATAGCTGCAATCGTATCAGCAGTTTCTCCAGATTGAGTAACTCCAATGGTTAATGTGTTTGGGAGCAGTGGAGGTGGTGAATATCGAAATTCGCTTGCGTAAAAGACATTTGTGGGAATTCCTGAAAATTGTTCTAATAAATAGCTACCCACCATTGCAGCATGTTTACTTGTCCCACAAGCAATAATTTCAATTCTTTCAATTGATTCAAAAAACTTAGTATCAAAAGGGTAATTAATTTGATATTGCCCCTCTTCTAAGTTGTGAATTAAATAATTTTCCAACCAATTTTTTGCGGTCTTGGGCTGATCATATATCTCTTTTAACATATAGTGTTTAAAATTCATCTTATCCATTTTTTGCTCTGAGACTTTTAGAGACACCGGATTTCGATATTGCCTTTCATTATTTATGTCATATATTTCAATTCCAAGCGGAGTCAACAAAGCGATTTCTTCATCCTCCATAGGCAAAATAATATTTGTAAAATTCACAATGGCTGGAGTATCACTTGCACAAATAAATTCTCCTTCTCCCAAACCTATAATCAAGGGTGCTTGCCTTCTTGCAACTACAAGAGAGGTTGGAGCATCAGACCATAAAACTGCTAAGGCATAAGATCCTTCTAGATCAGATATTACATTTCTGACAGCCACTAATAATGTTGAGCCATTATTCTCTAGGTTAAGTTTACTTAATGTATTTAATTCTCTTTTGATTAAATGAGGAATTACCTCGGTATCTGTATCAGAATTGAAAATAATACCCTCTTTCTCTAATTTATTTTTTAAGTCCTGGAAATTTTCAATAATACCATTTTGAACAACCGCTATAGTTCCTGAACTATCGATATGAGGATGGGCATTTTTAACTTCAGGTTTTCCATGAGTTGCCCATCTTGTATGACCTATACCAACTGTGCCTGGAATATTATCATCGTTAAGATTATTTATTAAGTTTTTAAGTTTTCCCTCTGCTTTGTTACAAGTAATAGAATTTGTATCAGAATTGATTATTGCTATACCTGCGGAATCATAACCTCTATATTCAAGTTTTTCTAAGCCATTAATCAATAATGGTAAAGCTTTTTTATAACCTGTTACAGCAACTATTCCACACATACGATGATTTTTTTTCAATTATATTTGAAAAAAAATAAGTATTTTTAAAACATGGACTCTCTTAAAACTGCACTATATAGGTTAGTAAGCTAAACCCATGCTCCTAGAAGTTTCATCCCCTAAATAAACACGAATACTTAAGAAATCTGTCGGACATGCCGTTTCACATCTTTTGCATCCTACGCAATCTTCAGTTCTTGGCGATGAGGCAATTTGGCCAGCTTTGCAGCCATCCCATGGAACCATCTCTAAAACATCAAGTGGGCAAGCCCTTACGCATTGGGTACAACCAATGCAAGTGTCATAAATTTTAACTGCGTGTGACATGTAAAAATTGTCTTTTGAACCTCGTTACATAATACTATTGTCTTACAAAGAAATTAAAAAAATTAAGATATGCTTCACTCTTGTTAACTCTAGGGCATAAAATCATATAGATAATTTAGTAATTTCCATAAACTATGTCACAAGAAATTCTCGAAAAAGTTTGTTCTATTGTTTCAGAACAACTAAGTGTTGAAGCTGCTGAAGTTAAATCAGATTCAAATTTCCAAAATGATTTAGGTGCAGATTCTCTTGATACCGTCGAATTAGTGATGGCTCTTGAAGAAGCGTTTGACATTGAAATCCCTGATGAAGCAGCTGAAGGAATCGCAACTGTTGGTGATGCAGTAAAATTCATCGAAGAAAAAAAAGGTTAGTAAGGGATGCC
>QCRB01000027.1 GCA_003209425.1 Prochlorococcus sp. AG-459-E08 | reverse complement strand
ACGAATTAGCTACTGTCGTAATTGATAGAGGAACACTTTACACTTTCGCTGTGGGAACAAATGAAGAGAGATGGAATAAAGTTGACGGTATGTTTAGCAATGTAGTTGAATCATTTAACTTTTTAATATAGTTTAGAAATTTCATACTAGATTCCTACTTGAACGTTCCATAAATCAGCATATATTTTATTCTGATCTAATAGATTTTCATGTTTTCCGCTTTCAACTATTTTACCTTTATCAATAACGACAATATTATCCGCATTTTTTATGGTGCTTAATCTATGAGCTATTACTATTGTTGTTCTTTCTTTGGTGATTTTAAATAATGATTTTTGAATTAAAGCTTCTGTTTCATTATCAACTGAGGCTGTAGCTTCATCTAATATTAATATTGGAGCATCCTTTAAAACAGCTCTCGCCAAAGCAATTCTTTGACGTTGTCCGCCTGAGAGCCTTTGGCCCCTTTCCCCCACTATAGTTTTATAACCATCTGGTAATTGTTCAATAAATTTATGAGCTTCCGCAATCTTTGAAGCTTTAATGATATCTTTAAGACTTGGGTTGATTGACCCATAAGCAATATTTTCTTGTACACTGCCATGAAATAAATAAGTTTCTTGACTTACTAAAGAAATACACTTTCTTAAATCCCTCAAATTTATTTCTTTAATAGAAACTCCATCCAAGGTTATTGTCCCATTTTTACTATCATAAATCCTAAGAAGTAATTTTATTATTGTACTTTTCCCGGAACCTGTTAAGCCAACAATTCCTAATGTTGAGTTATTTTCAATTTTGAAATTTATGTTTTTTAAAGTTAAATCTCGTCCAGGATAATTAAAATTTACATTATTAAAAATAATTTCTCCTTTGATATCTTTAGGTTCAATTTTTATTTTTCCATCTTTTATTTTTATAGGCGTATCTATAAGATCAATTACTCTATCTATTGAAGCCATAGATCTCTGAAAATCATCTAAAACATGCCCCAAAGTAGTTAAAGGCCATAATAGTCTTTGTGTAATAAACACTAAAAAACTATAAGTTCCTACATCAAGTGTATTGTTCCAAGTTTGGAAACCTCCAATTAATAGAATAGCTATAAAAGCAAATAAGATTGCGAATCTTATAAGAGGAATAAAAGCAGAAGATAATTTTATTGCAGCCTTATTACTTCTTTGATAATCAAGACTTTCTTTATTTAATCTATTTAGTTCCCATTTTTCTTTAGTAAAACTTTTTATGGTTAGAATTCCACTTAAATTATTATTAAGTCTTGATGCCAACAGTCCAGCTTTATTTCTAACATCTCTGTATTTTGGAGCAAGCTTCCTTTGAAATTTAATTGATCCTAAAAATATTATTGGAATAGGAAAGAAAGCAAATAAAGCAATTTTTGGAGCTAGAGAAATCATTGTGCCTCCAATTATTAAAACAGTTATAAATAACTGAATAATCTGATTAGCCCCTTGGTCTAGAAATCTCTCGAGTTGATTTATATCATCATTCAAAATAGATAATAGCCTTCCAGTATTATCATTTTCAAAAAAATCCATATCTAATTCCTGGATATGCTCATAAGCTTTTATTCTTAATTTATGTTGGGATAGCTGAGCCAAATTTCTCCATAAAATCGAATATAAATATTCAAAGGAGGATTCTCCAGACCAAACTACTCCTGAAGCAAATGCAAGAAAAATCAATTGTGCTGGAACTTCTTTTATCCCAAAACCAGCAATCCATGAATTCTGTTCTTTTACAACGATATCAACTGCAAGACCAATTATTACAGGGGGAGCTAAATCTAATATTTTATTAATTATGGAACTAAGAAAAGCAAAAAATAGTAACCTTCTTTCTTCAATCAGATTTAAATAAAGTCTAATTATTGGATTTTGGTTGTTCTTAGACCTCATAAAATAAAAATTAAATTTTCCTATTATGATTTAAATTTTCTTTAGTTTCTAATTTACATTTTGTTTTTGCATCTTGATGACTTGCAGTTTGTTTAAATTCTTCGTAGTAACAATCACAAGTTTCTTTCGCAATTTCCTCACTATATACTATTTCTGCTTTCAACATCTCCTCTTTGACACTCTGAAGACAAAATAATTTTATGATTGAATTTTGTTTAGTTTGAGCTAAATAATAACTATTAAAAGAGTTGAATAGGATTATCAGATTCACAAAAATAAAGAATCTATATTCGCTAGCTTTCATTCTCTATACCTAGTTTCTGACTTTAATTTTTTTTAATTTATTTTTAGTTTCTCTATGCAGATCTCTTGGTAAATCTACCAAACTGTAATCATTAAAAATCTGTATCTTACCAATGGATCTACCATTTATATTAGTTGAATTACAGATTGAGGATATAATATTTGCAACTCTAACCCCATCAAATTTTCCAAAGTTAAATTTATAGGTTTCAAAAGAATCATTTTGATAATTATTTCTTCTATTTGAATTTCTCATACGATTATTACTATTTCTATTTGATCTATTGCGATCAGTATTATTTTGTTTATTAATCCAAGAATCATCTTCATTAACGAAAAATGATTTATTACCTATTACTAAATTAATCGCAGCCATTGCAATATTTGAGTCATCCATAGAGTATTTTTCTTTTAAATTATCAAGCACATCAATAATCAAAGCTTTATTTTCTTCATTTTCATCTTTTGCTAAAGAACTCACATTAACATTATCTATAAGTTTTTCCATCCTTTTTTCATTTATTATTTTATTACTTGGTATATTGATTTCTTCAATCTTGGTTCTTGTTGAGTTTTCTAAGTTTCTTAGAAAATGTTTTTCTCTTTGGTTAACAAATAAAATTGCTTCTCCTGATCTGCCTGCCCTTCCAGTTCTTCCAATTCTATGAGTATATGTTTCCTTGTCAAAAGGAAAATCGTAATTTACAACTAGTTTTATCCTCTCAACATCTAATCCTCTAGCTGCGACATCAGTTGCAACAAGGATATTAATAAATCCTTTTTTCAATCTATCTACAGTATTTTCTCTTTGATTTTGAGGTATATCTCCATTAAGTACTGCCACAGTATGACCTGAATTCTCTAAAGCTTCAGCTATTGAAGTAGTAAGTAGTTTTGTCCTAACAAAAATAATTACTCCTTCGTTATTAAGTTCTATTATTCTTTTTAAAGCATCTAACTTATGGTGCCTTTGTACATATAGAAATTTTTGCGAAATTAATTGAGTTTCTTTTTTGACACTTTTGATTAATATTTCGGCGGGATCATTTAGATATTTTTTTGCTATATTTTTTATTTCACTAGGCATTGTTGCTGAAAACAATACCATCTGCTTATTTTCTGGAAGTTGATCTATTATCCATTCAATATCTTCAAGAAAACCCATATTTAACATTTCATCTGCCTCATCTAAAACAAGACAATTTATATCTTTAATTTTAAAAGTCCCCTGCCTTATATGATCCATTATTCGGCCTGGGGTCCCAACTACTACGTCAACTTTTCTTTTTAATGCAGAAATTTGATTTCGATAGTCGGTACCTCCATATATTGCAACCGTCTTAAAATTGCTAGATTCAGAACTATAACTTTTAAAAGATTCTGCCACTTGAGTTGCTAATTCTCTTGTAGGAGTCATAACTAAAACCTTGGCATTTAATTCTTTATTATCTGTTAGTTTTTCTATTAATGGTAGTGCGAAAGCTGCAGTCTTTCCTGTTCCTGTTTGTGCTTGGCCTAGTAAATCCCTGCCTAACATTAGTTCGGGAATTGCAGCTTTTTGAATGGGAGTTGGATTTTTATATCCTTTATTTTTTAAAGAGTTTAAGATCGATTGATTAAACCCAAAAGCGAGAAATCCATTATCATTATCATCTCCTTTCGATACTTCCAATGGTTGAGATTCAATTTCTTTTTTATTATCTAAGTTCTTTAACTCTAGTAGGGAAAAATCTTCTTTCTGAGACTTTTCCTGCTCACTACCAAGGGAGTTACTATCTTTTTTTAAAGCCATTTTAAATGCCTAATAATCTTCTGATTAGGCATTCAACAAATATCTAAATTGACTTAACTTGTTGATTAGCCTTACAGAGCCGAATTATTAATCTAACATCTCGGGGTTAAGATATTACTAATTTCTCAAAAATAAAATTTAATTTAAATAATATATATTTAAAGATTTTTTCGCTCTTGTAACAGCAGTATAAAATAACCTTCTTTCAAAATTATCTCTGCAAAAGATAGTTTGTTTATCTTTTTTTTCTTTTACACTGTATTGATTTCTTCTGTAATTTTGGGACCATAAAATGTTTACTTTTTCAGATTCACTTCCTTGAGATTTATGTATAGTAATGGCTATTGCTGGTACAACATTTTCTAAATTAGATGGATCAATTAATGCGACAATTTCTTCGTTGTTATCATTAAATTTTCTAAAAAGATATTTTCTTTTATTTTTTAACCCTATTAGTACTCCGATATCCCCATTTGACAATCCAAGTTCATTATTATTTTTTGTACACATGATCGGAACACCCTCATTAAGAGTTTTAAGGTCATAGGATTTTTTTTGCCCAAAAACAATTTCATTCAAATATTCAACACTCCATATTCCGGAATTTTTTTCGCATAAAATCAAGTGACTTTGTAAATCTAGAAATATCTTATCTACTAAATCTTTTTCATTAATCAATAAATTATCAATACTCTTATCAAATATATATTTTTTTTTACTTAAATTTGAAGTTGAAATATTTAACTGTTTTAGATGACTTGTAATCGAAAATAATAGATCTTTTGGAATATCTTTTTCTCTACTCTTTGAAATAGTAATTTCTTTTGAATTATTATCTTTTTCTAATTCTTTTATCTTTTGATTAAGTAAAGAAAAATCATTATTAAATATTAAACTACTAATTAATGCTATATCTCCAATATTTCTATAAGTTTTTTCTAAATTTACTACACAAGATTTAATTGAACTATTATCGGAATATTCAAACAAATAATTCCATATAGAACAGTTATTTACTGGAGACAATTGATTTTTATCGCCAACTAAAATAATTTTACAGTCCTTTGCTAGCAAATTTAAAACTGATTCAATCAAATCGATATTAACCATTGACATTTCATCAATTATGAAAATATCAAGCTCTTTTAGTTTAAATTTCAACTTAAGAGATTTATTTTGAGAATTTAAAATCCATCTATGTAAAGTTTGAAATTCTATTTGGTCTAGAAATTTGCTAAAGGAAATATTTTTTTTATCATTAAGAGCTTCTTTTAAACGAGCTGTAGCTTTACCAGTTGGAGCGGATAAACCAATATTTAAAAAGTTATCAATTTGAAGTAGTTCTAGTATTAACTTTATTATTAAAGTGGTTTTGCCCGTACCTGGTCCTCCTTGTAGGAAAACTAAGTTTGAATATTTAAATATATTTTTAATTTGATCAATTTTATTATCATCTTTATAAATTATTGAGTTCATTAAATTATCGGTATCTATTTTTTTTAGAAATGAATTAATAACTCTTTCTATCTTTTTTGACCATTTTGATAAGGATAATTTTCTATTTATTAATACGAATGGAGAATTAAGGGAACCAATCAAATCTAAATTTTTTAGAACATTTATATGTTTATTGGGCCAGCCATCTTCTAATAATTGAAAGATTATTAAACTATTATCAACATCAATAATAGTTTCACCATTTTTTTCAAACTCTAATAAAATTCTTATTACATCTTTTACGAAATTTCCATATTTTTTTTCATTAAATTTGAAAATACCTAAGATTAAATTAAATATATGATCGTATTGGAACTTTTCAATATCTGTAGTAGTTTTAGTCATTCTAAAAAAGATTATCTAAATAATTAATTCTTTTTAAAGGTGCTTTGCTAATAAAAATACCTGGAGATATATCTTCAGACTTAGATTTTTCAAATAATTCAAAATCTGGCAATCCCTTTAAAAATAAATAAATATATCCTCCCAGATGTTTATGTGGTTGATAATTTTTAAGTCGCCACTTTAATAATCTATGCAATGCTAATAAATAAAGATGAGATTGCAATGGATAATGATGTTTAATCATTTCATTTCTCATGTTTTCATAGTTATAGTTTCTTGGTAAACAATCACTATTATCACTTCCAGAAATCAAATTACTTTTCCAATCAATTACCCACCACTTACTATCTTCTAATTTATTTCCTACAGGAAAAACACAATCAATACATCCTGAATGAAAGCCTTTATTCATAATTTGAAGATCATTTATTTTATTTGCATATTCTTCACCAAATTCATATTCCTTATCTAAAAAAAAGCAATTTGATATATCATTAGAATTAATATTTCTACCTTCATAAGATAGGGTTAAATCATATTTGAGTTCCTTAATTAAGTATTCATTTGGAATATCAACTAGTTTCTTATTTTGTAATTCTCTTCCTAAAGATGTATTTATGATTCTTAAAATCGCATCTTTTACTTTAAAAGCCAAAGAGGTATCGATTTGATGAAAGTTCAATTCCTCAATAATTAAATCAATTAATTCTTGATTATTATCGTTTCTAAATTCAAATCTTTCTATTATTTTATGTAGGCAAGTCCCAGCAATAGTTCCTTTTGGAAATTCACTTAAGGGATTTGGATAAGAAAAATAATTAGGATAATTCTTTGAATTCTTAATATTAGAATCTTTGATAATTGATATATTATCTTCATAATCCCTATATTGATTAGTGACTGAATCAATATTTTTATCTTTACGTATCCAAGAAGAATAACTTGAATAAGAAATAAATTGATCAGAATTAAATAAATTAGATATTTTTTTATTAACATTATCGATTTTCCAAAGATTATTATTCAATCGGTTGGATTGGAACTTAGAAAAAATTTCTTTTATTTTCTCTTTTTCTATCCTGACTTCAAAAGTAGACTTATAAGTATTGATATTTTCCAAATTATTAAGTAAATAATTATTTAAAATATTATTTGTATCCTCCATATCATTAAAAATAATAAGTTTATATTTGCTCCTTGTAAGTGCTACATAAATTAACCTCTCACTCTCTTTAAATAAATCTTCTTCTTCTATTAATTTAAATTTTTCAACCTTCGCGTAATTATTAGAAATATTAACGTATAAATTTCTATCAATATATGATTTCCAAAGAGGTCCTTTAATTTTATTTGAATTATTTGAAATATTTGAGAGATATGGACATAGGACTATTTCAAATTCGAGGCCTTTACTACTATGAATGGTAGAAAGATTTATTCCATTTTGAAAATTATAATCTTTCGTCAAAAAATCTTCTCCAGTAGAAATTCTTAAAGTATGATCTAATTGATTTTTATACCAGTTGAAGACTATATTTAGATCAAAATCACTTTTTATTAATTCTATTTCAACAATTTCTGAAAGTTGAAATAAATTTGAATTTAAATCTGAATCTTGAATAATCGAGGATGTCTTGTAATTTATAAGTAGTTCATTAACAATGTTTAAAAAGCCTTTTTCTCTTAGTTCTAGGGACCAAGTAATGCATTTATTAATTAAAATTTCTAAATTATTACTAATTCCATGATCAAGTAAATCTTCTAATTTTATTTCTATAAACTTTGAAGTAGCAAGCAAAGTTATATTTTTTAAAGACCTCGGATTTAATAAACATTCAATGAATAAAAATAGTAGAGAACTTGCTTCTGTATCAAAAATATTTTGTTTATTTTGAATTTTGCATGGGAGGTTAAACTGATTTAATTTTTTTTTAAAATCTAAGCATTGCGAATTATTTAATGTAAGAATCGCAATTTTATTAATATCAATTTCTTTATTATTTAAAATAAAGTTAACTATGTAATGAGTTACAAGATCCTCTATATCAGTCTCTTTTTTTGAAAATTCTACAATTTCAAATACATCCTTAAATTTAAATTCAGGCTTAATATTTTCATTAACTCTAGAAGTTAATTTACTATAGTTTAGTTTTGATTGTTTAAGTCCATTCTTATAAAGTTTATTAAGAACATCGATTAACTTTTTTGAGGATCTATAGTTATCTGTAAGACTAAAAACTTCAATTGCATTAGATCTTGCATCTAAGTAAGTTTCAATATCTCCACCTCTAAATTTGTAAATCGCTTGTTTTGGATCTCCTACGCAAAGTAAAAAATGATTTTTTGTATTAAAGAACTTTTTTATTAAATTCCACTGAGTAATATCTGTATCTTGGAACTCATCAACTAAGACACATTTAAATCTTTTTTGAATTTTAGATAGAGTATTACTATTACTAATTTCCGAATCTACAAATGTATTTTCTACAGTCTTTATAAGATCATTGAAGTTGAAAATAGAAAAACTTTTCTTTAATTCAATTAATTTTATATAAGCTAATTGGATAAATATTCTTACAAATTCGGTAAAGAAACCTTCTTTTATTTTATAAATTTTATCTTGTAATAAATTAAATTTAGTAAAATCTAATTTTAGATTATGTTTATTAATTTCTTTAGATATATTTTCAATGTAAAAATATTTAAATAAAAGATCATCTTTAGAAATATCATATATAAAATCAATAACATTTTTAGAAATAAGCCTTTTGTTAATCTCTTCAATCCAACAAATTATTTGAGTAAACTTATCATTTTTTGGTTTGGCAGCATATATTTGACTTTTTCCACCACTCTCCTTGATTAATTTTCCCAACTCTTTA
>QCRB01000026.1 GCA_003209425.1 Prochlorococcus sp. AG-459-E08 | reverse complement strand
ATAAATAAAAATATTCCTAACTACTAAAATAACTAAAACGTAGTTAGGAATATTTTTGTTGGCTAGGTTCATAAAGACGGAATCTATACCGTTGCAGATTCGCCAAATATCTACATATTCTTTATAAATAAAAAACTCTTTTTTATAAAGTAAATAATATACATAAGAAGGAATAATATTTAATAATTTAGAGTTTTAATTAAGAATTTAATTTAATATTCATGACTATTAAAAAATATTTAAACCTCATTTTCTAAGATTGCGAAAAAGAAAATGAGGTCAAAGGGAGGTTCTCATTACGAACCGCTTTATCAAAGCTAGCGGTTAGTAGATTGCCCTAGTATCTACTTATATATTTATATAATTAAGTTTTAAAATATGGAAGCTTAATTTTATACAAGTAAGTGTTTAATATTTTATGTGATTATTGCTTAGGAAAAACTAATTAATGTACTTACTATAGTTATTGAAAGATAAAAAAATGCGTAAAGAGAAACTGCAAAAAACAAATACTGTTCTATTGGAATCATGAGAATGTAGTAATTAAAAGGGTAAGTAAATTTGATTAATTTTTTGTTAAAAAGATATTCTCTAAAATATAACTTTGTTCTGTTGATGCATTTTTAAGAGAAATATTTTTTGGCAAATTACTATTCTTAGAATTAAAAGCACCCCATTTTTTTAGCCAAAATAAGGTATAAAAAAATGCGATTAAAAATGGTGCTCCAACAATTAAAAATCTAATGTCCATCAAAATTTCCTATTAATAAGTTTTAAATTGCATTGCCAATATTGCTCCAAGGAAGAAAACGGTTGGAATCCCTAGTGCATTGACTGCTGCGGTTCTTACAGTAAATACTGGATAACCTTCTGCTGGTCTACCAGTATCAGGAATTAATGCTGAATCTTCCCATACTTGATAATTTTTAAAAGGAGCTACTCCCTTCTTTGGTAATCCTAGTGGTGTTAATCTAAATACATCCCACCTACCTAACCAAAAGACTGTGAATATCCATGAGAATATTATTGGAGTGATAACAAGTAAAATCCTAAAATCCATTTCTAAAAAGTAATAATAAATGTGATTATTATTTTGTCTTTTTTAGTTAAATAAGTGATTCGATCATTAACTTATATTTAAAGAAAAACTCCTAATAACATTGTCTCTAATCATTAGTAACATCATGAAATGATTAATTGATTTATTTAAAGTATATTTTTTTGGATTGCGATATTTAGATATTTTTTTGATATAGATTTTAGTTAATTAAAGAACAAATATGGAAACCTTTAGATTCTTACTTTTTGGTTTTGCAGGAGTTAGTGTAGTTTTTTGGGTGGCAATAATAGCTTTGTGGCATGCATATATGTTTCCAAGATTCTTTAATGAAGATAAAGGTTTAAATACTTTTATCAATCAAGAAATAAAAGTTTCAACAGATCCAATTTTAGGCAATTTGGTTAACAGCAATAATTTCAAAAATAGAGACAAATATTCAATGAAAAATTTGGTTATTGCAGACTTTTCATCAGCAAGTAATAATTTCAAACTAAATAAACTCTACACAACAGTAATGATTGGAGTTACTTTTGCAAGTTTTATTTTTCTCACTTATGGATTAAGTAGTTCAATAACAACGGTAAGTTAAATGGAATCTTTATATGTAATTGTTTTTATTACTTGCTTTGTTTATTTAATTTTTGACTCATTCAAAAATATAAATATTAAATAAATTGCTAATGTTTTTTGCCAGCTAATAAAATTTTTCTTCTTATATAAAAAAATACTAATGTAGTTATTATCATTACAGGTGGATGAAATGATATTGAATTTAAATATTCGAAGTAATCAAATGATTCCAAAATTTTTGCTCATAATTTCCTAAAACTATATTTCATCTATCAAATTTTTATTGATTTAAATAAATCAATATCTTGTATAAAATGCTATTTAAATTTTTCTCAAATAATATTTTGCGGTCAAATTGCGGACAAATATGTAGTTATTTGTCACGACAAACTTCGCAGAACCAAGCAGATAATTTGATATAGCTTGAAAACCTTTCGCTGAACTATGGCTATTAAGTGCTTTGGGAGCACTAGGTTGCAGGTTCAGGACAACTTACTCCTGATGAAGAAAATAGTTGCACTAATAAGGTACTTTTCCTGTTCTATGAACAAAATGAATATTTGAGTATTAAGGATATTGTTAACAAAGTTTCTTATTCAGAAAAATAAGTAGTGCGAGTTGTTAGAAATTTATTTAAACAGGGAAAACTTAAAAGAATAAAGAGACAATTTACCTCTGGTAGACCTACATATTTCTATTGGCACTCGACTTAATGGACATGGTTATGTGGCGTAAAACTTAGTATTTATAGAAAATAAAAGACCCTGCAATAATGCAGGGTTTGAAAAAGTTTTTCCTAGGAAATTAATAACCTCTGTAGTAACCTTTCTGCCCAGCCTATGGACATACCGATTACCTGATCATGGCTCAAGGAGATAAGACTAATCTACTTGGAGTTGCTTATGCTTCTGTAGATGAAGGGGAAATAAGTGGTCTTGCTCTTTGTATTGTTCAAACACCTGACTCGGCTGAGCGGAGTGGAATTTATCCAGGTCTTTAAGAGATGGAATTGACAGTAGATCTAACATAGAGGGATAAAACCCTCTTTTTTTATGGTTAAGTATCGTTCAAAATTAGTAAGCGTTTCATTGTTTTATTAATAGCCTTTAAAGGTAAACTTTTGACCGCCAATACTAGCTTCATACATTAATCCACCTTTAGAGAATGTCATTACAGCTACTCCATTGGTGTAATCAACAGAGGCATTAGCACCTTCGGTAATTAATGCGGCACTAGCAGATGCTCCAAATTCAAAATTACCATCAGTAAATTTATCAAGATCTCTTTTATTTTGGAAGAAGATTATTTGACTAAAGGCTTGTCCACCCATTTGAAACCCAAAGGATAATTGAGTTACGGTTGTAGAGCCAATAACTTTTCCATCTTCAAAAACCTCACCACTACCTCTAGCTCCCCCAAAACCTAAACCTGCTTTAGCGATATTAGGAAATACAGCAAACCCTGCTGCTTCTTTAAAATAAAGTTTAAGTCTTCGAATACTTTTAAATTTTTTTAAAGCCTCAATTGTTTTAAAATTTGCTTTATTTTCATTATTAAAATTTTTTGAAGGTTTCCAACCTGATATCAGTACATTAGTTGTATTAGAATGCTGAGAATTTGACTTTGCCTTTAGAGGATCTTGGGCAAAAACAACTATAAACATAAATAGCAGAGATAATATTTTCATTTAAATTAATAGTTTATAAAGGTATAGCAAAGTAATTAGAAACGAACCTAACTACTTAATACAAAGATTGTCGTAGGGAAAGCGATGGCTGCTAGAAGTGGGAGTAGTATTATTTTCATTATTAAAATTTATCTAACAAGAGCAGAAACCTTATCTAGCATTTCTTCTATTTCCTCTATAGTTTTTGTATTAAAAATAATCTCTATATTAAGTAGATTTTGTTTAATTCTTTCTTTTTTAGGAGAAGCTATTGTTCCAAATATGAAAACTTATGCAGATGTATACGTAAACCGATAATAAAGATCAAATGGGACATATATAGATCCTTACTACAGAACTAATCCTAACAACACCATCTATGATAATTTAAATCCATATACTTCCCAGAAAGATTACTATAGAAGCTATTAATTTCTTTATAAAAACTTTTTCATACCCTCTATTGTTGCAGGTTTTTTTATTTTCTATAAATAATCATGCCCTAAATAATTTGAATTTATAAGATATTTATTTACTATTAAATGCGTATTACTTTGGCTTAAATGGCATTAAAAAAGTGTCTCATGGAGGTTGAAGATTATGGAAATCCTAAACGAAATCATGAAATAAATTAGAAAAAAGGGTTATGATCAAGAGCTTATATTCCCACATAAGAGAGCTATTAGATAGCGATAAAGAATATGATGTTTAATTTTCCAATTTTTGTAGAAGTTTTATTAATGCCTTTACTAGATCTAGGTGTATTTGTTGTTTATAAGAGATCTAAGAGAAAGAAAAGAATGTTTCATGCACCAGCAACCCATCAACTAACTAGTTAATTGGAAGAGAAAGGTTTTAATTTAACTCAAGGCTTGGCATTACGAATATTTAAGCCTTTAAATTTACCTGCGAACTTAGTCCATAATTTAATTATTTTTATAACAAACCCCAAAAACGATATTAGGTATTAAACAAGAAACCCCTCCAGAAATTCCAACTACTGAAGGGGTTATTAAATCGACTCGCAACTATATAGAATCAATTTATGTCTTGCAGCAAACGTAGAGTGTGCTGACGAGGTTTGGCCTCAATTAATTTATAGCAAAAATTTTTAAACTCCTGCTACTTTTCGTTCCGCTTGTCGTTTTTTTAAAATTGAATAAGCTTGTGAAGCCCATTTTCGAGAAATATCTAATTCAGCATGTAACTTCTCTCTAAGTAATTTGCCAATTTTAAATACTTCTACGAAGCCTAGATAAATTATTACCAGCACCTTAGTTATGTTAACTGCTACAGCTGCTATCTTTTCAATTCTTTGATCTTGCATTTAAACTTATTTGAAGCCTACTAAAATTAACAGAGGAAACAAATTATGCAAATACAATGGCCTAAAGATTAAAAATAACTTTTAAAAATACTAGTCTTCTTCCAACCTTCTTCTAATAACTGTTTATATTCTTTTCTTGCGGCTTCAATAGTTTCTAACCTGCTACCTTTCATTACTGGCTTACTTGATCTTTTGTAAACGCATCCATAGCTAATCATCATTGCATCAATAGATGGAAATGGTTTAGATATATCTTCAAATGGTTCAAATATTTTGATTCTGGATCTATCTTTATTAATTAGGGTAAAATTCTCCACTTACTGATATGTGTTTAGCAAAGATATATAAATTCCTAATAGTATAATTATTGCTACACCTAATCCCATAACTGTGGTGGGTTGATTGTTCCAAAGATTAGTTAAATATTCCATAAAAAAATACTCCTTAATGTATAGAGTAATTAATTTAAACTATTCCTTATCAATCAGTGCTGATTTTAATATCTTCTTTTTCTTCTTAAGCAATTAGTTATTGCTTGAAAAACTTAGGCTGTACTAACCTTGCTTGGTGTTTAGGCAGCACTAGGTCGTACATTCAATTCTTATCTCCCCAATAAGTTATAGCATTCATTCTCAGCTAATACATAATTCATCTAAAAAGTAGAGTCCCAAAAATGCCGTAATTATTATTAAGGATTATTTGGTATGTCCTTATCTTTTATATTTATTTTTAGCTTTATTCAAAAACCTTTCTTTATAATCTTTAGCAAACTATAAGTAAATGATGTTATTTTAAATCTCAAAATCTTTGATATATATTCTTAAGAACTCCCAATATTTTTTTGTTTGAAATCAGTTTTGACAAAATTAGATCTCTTGATTTAACTTTTATATCTGATTTAATTTGTATTAATTTATTGTCATATGAATTTCTATAAACCCATAAAAACTTTTTTAATTCCTCTAAATTATTTACTCCAGCATTATCAATATATTTTGATGCAACTTTAAAAGTGTTTTTAAAATTTACTGGTTGATTTTCTAAAATATAAACCTTCGCAAAATTACCAATTAATAAATCATCAAAAATATTTGATTTTATTGCTCTCAAAAGACTCTTTCTAGGTGCATGAAATATGAAGGAACTTTTTGCCTTGTGGAACTTTTGGTCAGGCGATACAATCCTACTGCCAACTTTTATTGAAAATGAATTTTTATTAACTTTGGCAATCTTATTGAGATATTTAATTACAAATTTTTCATCAAAATCAGTTAACTCATCATCCCATTTATCTCCATATTTCTCGGGTGGGTGAATAGGAAGATCATTTTTAGTTGGATAGATAGATGGAATTTTTTTAAAACCATCTTCGGTAATTAATATTGAAGAAAATTGTTGAAAGTATCCAATTTTTTTGTCCCATCCTCTTTTTAAATCTGTTTCTGGAGTAGTGTATCTATTCGCCCATAAAGAATCCTCGCGAACATATTTATGAAAAGAACTAAAATGCATAGCATGTGTACACTTTAATTTCTTTGCTTGAAGCGTTAATAAATTCCCTGGAGCAGGTTTTGTTGCTGCAATTGGCTCGATAAATTTATTATTTTTAAAAACGTTTATCATATCGGCATCACCATATCCAGCCAGCTTTAAAAGAAGAGAGTGCCGACTTTTGGCAACCTCTCTTTTAAGAAAATCACTGGATGAATCCCAACCAGTATCATTTGCATTAATAATTAAATTTTTTTTACATTTTATTAAAAGGACTGAATCGACAGTTTTTAAAATTGGGAAGGTTGCAATATCAACTCCTGCAGCAAGATTAATAAATTTTCTTGGAGAGAGTACAATTACTCTCATTCCTGCTTTTCTTAAATCTTCAGCAACTCTACTGGAATACTGATAACTTATTAAAATTGTTTTCTCTCTTGCCTTTAACTTCAATAAACTTCTTAAATTAAGATGATCAGGATGAAAATGCGAAATCCATACAAATGGAACTTTTTCCAATAAGTCCAAGTGAAATGAGGAGATCTTATGACTTGTTGACCATGAACCAAAATATGCAGTATGTGTATCTAGCCACGGATCAGTCGCAATAATTGGTTTTGAATTTCTCTCTATAATTAATGTTGCGTTACCACAGGTATGGAGTTTTATTTCAGACAATTTGTACTTTAACTATATATTAATAATATTAAAAAAAAAGGCTAATTGCTCTTCAATATATATCAACCGAAATTTTTATTGTTCAACAGATTTTAGTGCTCATAATCCAATTCATAGAGTGAATTCCTGGCCTATCTCTTTTTATTGTTTAAATTTTGTCCTAAATAATTGTGGACGAATATTATTTTTTTGTCATAACTAACATGGCATGCATAACTATGCAGAAATTTAGATACAGATTAAAACCGATTAATCTCTATATCTTGGCGGTGTTTTAGGAGCACTAGATCGCAGCTTCGAACCCTGTCGTTGTTGATCAAATAAGCTTAGTCTTAGAATAATTTCAAGGGGCTTTGCATAGCTTAGGATCCTTGAGAATGCCCCGGAAGCAAAAAGGGGTTATTGATTAGTCAAATGTTTTTGAAGAGTTTTCGAGTAATCGATTTAGTCCTAAGAGTTCTTCTTTGGTAAATTCGCGATATTTTCCTTTTGGTAAATCTAACTTAATATTCATAATTCTTACACGCTTTAATGATTCTACTCTATAACCTAGAGTTTCACACATTCTCCTAATCTGACGGTTAAGGCCTTCTGTAAGTACAATTTTAAATTTTTTTGGACCCAATTTTCTTACCAAGCAATTCTTAGTTTTAGTGTCTAATATTTCAACCCCATTACTCATATTTTTAATAAATTCTCGATCAATCGGACGATTAACACCAACTACATATTCTTTTTCATGATTATTTCTTGCTCTAAGTATTTTATTTACGATATCTCCATCGTTAGTTAAAAAAATCAATCCCTCGCTGAGCTTATCTAATCTTCCGATAGGAAAAATTCTTGAAGGATATTTAATGAAATCTATAATATTTTCCGGTTCTACTCTTTTATCGGTTGTACAAACAATTCCAACAGGTTTATTAAAGGCTAAGTATATATTTTTTTGTTTGGCTGATTTTTCTATTTTTTGACCTTCAACTTCTACTTGATCACTTTCCTCTACCTTTGTACCAATTTCCGTAATTTTACCATTAATAGTTACTTTCCCTTCTTCAATTAGTCTATCTGCTACTCTTCTTGAACAGAAACCCACTTCACTTAAGTATTTATTTATTCTGGTAGCCATTTTGTAAAGTTACCTCTCCCTTATTTTAAATTTAATTTGCTTCTTAACAAAAATAATTGCGTTAATTAAACAGGAATAGTTAAAAGCGTTTCTTTTAAAACAAATTCATTTGACCAGTATGCTTTTTAATAACTTCTTCTACTAACCATCCTTCAGGAGACCAACCCATCATAATTGGGAGTAAATCTTTTAATTCATCAATATCTTTGACCTGTTCTGTCCATTTTTCCTCATATCCATTAGGGATAACAATAGGCATTCTATGGTGTAAAGGTTTTACTATTTCATTAGGTTCAGTTGTTAGGATACAACAACTTTCTAGTTCGACTCCATCAGGCGAAGTCCACTTGCTCCAGATACCTCCTAACCAAAAAGTCTCATAATTCTCCCTTCTAATGCGATATTTTTTTTCAAAAAAACCACTTGCCGGTATTAAGCACCTTTTATGTTTCCAGCTTCCACTGAATAATTTTTTTTCCACTACGGTTTCTGATCTTGCATTGAATGGTCTTGGTCTTTCTTTATCAAATGGATTTTTAGCCCATGGTGCAATAAAACCCCAAGACATAAAAGTAGTTTTTATTCTTCCTTCGTTTTTAATTACAAGAACAGGATCATTAGGTCTTATTAGGTTTTGAGTCTCGTATTTAGAATCAAATCCATTTGGATAGTCTTTTTTCAAAATCTTTGGCAAATTCTCAAATTTAGTTTTCAGCTCAAATCTTCCGCACATTGATTTTTAAAATCTTTTAAAACTAACTCAAAAAAAAAGCAATTTTCCTTATTTTAGATTTACTTTCAGTTTTCTCAAGTAAAAAAATTTTTTGATCATATAAAGTTTTTCATCTAAATAATTAAAAGAAAATATAGATATTGAAAAGCTTCCTCAAATTCAATTTGAATGTTTCAAACTTAATTTATGACAGATCCAATACTCTATTTATCTATGTTACTGGGACTTGGGGGGGTTTATGTATTAATCTCTTCCTTCCATGATGATGACGATGGGGATGATGATGGAGAAAAATACATTTATAATCTCGAACACACTAATTTAGCGAGATAATTATGTGTATATAAAGAATTAGTTTTTAAGGTAAAGTTGTTTGCAAAAACAGGCCAGAATTGAAAATAATCTTATAAGAGAAAGGAAGTAATATCTATCTTTATTACAAATAATTCAATCATTATATTTATTTTTAAACTTAGTTGTTGGTCCTCTATCCGTATATGTTTGTGCCTTAAACCGTACATTTTTATTAGTCAGTTGATGTGCATGCCTAGTTAGAACTTAGTGGTAATAAAGATGAGTTAAATGCCTTCAACATCGATCAAATCTTGTAATAAATATGTGTTGAGTTACAAAGATTCATCAAATAAGACACATCAAGTTGGCTTCTACGCACGCGATGCATACGATTGTCTAATGCTTGCAAGAGAATTCAACTCTTACGTAAATGAAAATCCAGGATCTGTAATCAGAATCCAACAAAAATTTGAGGGAATTAATTATGAATTTTAAAAGATCACCATTTGCAATTCAAGATAAAAATGCAAGAGATCTTGATAATGCAAAAGATTATCCAACAATCGCAGATTTAATGAGAGAACAGAAAGGGCCACATGATGACGGAAATACAGTTCACCACCGAAGAGATTTGGACTCCCTCGGTTAGTTTACGAAAATCGCTGTTTACTAATTTTTAAAAATTAACGATCATGATAAATGCCATTTGCGATTCATTCATAAGATAATATTATCTTCTTCAAGTTTTTTTTTAATCTCTATAGGCATATATGCAATATCTTTCTTGATTGCATTAATGGCATCTCTATACTTTTCAGGATCTGCTAAAAGCATTTTTATTAAATTGTATTGACTTTCAATTTCTTCAGAAGAAAATTTTTCCATAAAAAATAGGTACTACCATTTTTTATTTTAGATCAACAGTCAAACATTCAAAA
>QCRB01000025.1 GCA_003209425.1 Prochlorococcus sp. AG-459-E08 | reverse complement strand
ACAGCATCACAATTAGCTGCTAAGGGTGCAAAAGTTTTGGTCCTTGAGAAATATATTATTCCAGGCGGAAGTGGAGGCTCTTTCAAGCGAAAAGGATATACTTTTGATGTCGGAGCTTCAATGATTTTTGGATTTGGAGAGAAAGGTTATACCAATTTATTAACTCGTGCCTTAAAAGATGTTAATGAAAAATGCGAAACGATTCCTGATCCAGTGCAATTGGAATATCACCTTCCAAATAACCTTAGTATCTCTGTAGATAAAGATTATGATCAATTTATAAAAAAATTATCAGCAGTTTTTCCTGAGGAAAAAAAAGGTATCAAAAAATTTTATGATACCTGTTCAAATGTATTTAAATGTCTTGATTCAATGCCTCTTTTATCAATAGAGGATCCAAGTTATCTTTTTAAAGTTTTCTTTAAATCTCCATTATCTTGCCTCGGTCTAGCTAGATGGTTACCAGTAAATGCAGGAGATGTCGCCAGAAAGTTTATTAAGGATACTGAGCTCTTAAAATTCATCGATATTGAATGTTTTTGTTGGTCAGTAATGCCAGCTCTCAAAACTCCTATGATTAACGCTGGAATGGTTTTTACAGATAGACATGCTGGTGGTATAAATTATCCGAAAGGTGGGGTAGGAACCATAGCAGAGAAGTTAGTTTCTGGGATGGAAAAATTAGGTAGCAAAATTCGCTACAAAACAAATGTTACTGAAATACTTTTAAAGGAAGAGAAGGCAGTAGGAGTTAAACTTTCAAATGGGGAGAAAATTTACTCAGATATTATTGTGTCTAATTCCACAAGATGGGATACTTTTGGACTGAAAGATAAAAAGAAGGGGTTAATTGCAAGTAAAAATGTACCAAAAAGTGAATATAAGTGGTCAGAGACCTATAAACCATCTCCTTCTTTTGTCTCAATTCACCTTGGGGTCGAAAAAAGTCTGATAGGTAACAATTTTAATTGTCATCATATAATTGTTGAGAATTGGGATCAATTAGAGAGTGAAAAAGGAGTCATTTTTATTTCTATACCTACTTTGCTTGACTCGTCATTAGCCCCAGAAGGTAAGCATATTGTTCATGCATTTACTCCTTCATCAATGAGTGAATGGGAAGGGCTATCAAGGAAAGAATATCTGCAAAAGAAAGAAAAATACTTTTCATTTCTTATAAAAAAAATTTCTACCATCTTACCGAATCTTGAAGAGAATATCGATCACAAAGAAATTGGGACTCCAAAAACTCATAAAAAGTTTCTTGGAAGATATGAAGGTAGTTATGGACCTATTCCTAGTCAAAAGTTGCTTGGACTTTTACCAATGCCTTTTAACACTACAAAAATTAAAAACCTTTATTGCGTAGGAGATTCGTGCTTCCCAGGTCAAGGCCTAAATGCAGTAGCTTTTAGTGGATACGCTTGTGCTCATAAAATAGGATCAAAATTAAATATAAATAGCTTCAACTTACCAGATTAAAAAATTCTTAGTAGATGATGGAAAAGTTTAAAACTCTTTTTTTTGTAAAAAGTTCTTTAATTTCATTATATTTAGCACTTACAATTCCAATACCATTTGTCACAGTAAATAAATTAAAAATCTTCTCCATATTTGCACTTGTTTTAGGTCTCTATTTAATTATCAATATCACAAGTGACTATGTAGAAACTTGCAATAACAAAATTTCATATAAGACATCGTTAATTTCCAGATACTTTGGCAAACAAAATTGGGTAATTTCTTGGAAAGATATTAAATTAATTAAATCTTTACCCACCAGTCAGGGCAGTTCGGTCTATTACTTCATTACAAAAGAAGGGGATAGTTACCTTATGCCTCAAAGGCTTGAAAATTTTGAGGAATTTTTATTTATAATTTCTAGGAAAACTGGTATTGAAGTTAAAGATATTTCTTACATATCACCTCTATGGACTTATAAAGTATTAACGCTCTTGTCTACTTTAATGATTACTTGGGAAATTTTTGCTTTTAAAAATCAAATGTTATCTACGCTAAATCTATAACCTTGTTGTCTTACCGTCGTTATCCCTCCTCCTTCACCCAATCCTGCTTGTTCTAATTTTCTTCTTAATGTTAAGACTTGAGTATCTACTGATCTTGGCCCACCACTGAATGGAGGCCAAGCCATCCTAAGCAGCTCTTGACGGCTTCTCACCATACCTGGAGGCATTAGAAGGGCACATAGTAAAGCAAACTCCCTTGGACTTAGTTCTACTGGCTTTTCACTAAGAGTTACTTGCCTTAGAAGAAGATGAACTTCTAAAGGGCCAACTTCAACTTTTTCTTGTAATCCTATCCTTCCTCTTTTTAGTAGTGTTCTACATCTTGCTGCTAGCTCTTCTAATCCAAATGGCTTTCTAAGGACATCATCAGCTCCTTCGTCTAGAAGGTTAACTAAAGCTTCAACACCAGATCTTGCTGTCAGGACAATAACAGAACATCCTAATTGTTGAGCAAGTTTCATTGCTGTATTTTGTTCAAGGATTTCAGCGCTTACTAATAGATCAGGAGATTGCTCTCTGCAAAGGTCAACAGCATCAGCTGATGATCCAACTGCAGCAGCAAGGTGTCCATCTTGGCGAAGCCTCTGTACAAGTACAGTTCTAAGTGTGGGGTGAGGTTCAACAACTAGAACTCTCGAGGGTGTTTGAGAGCTCGAAGGCAATTGTGAACTGCCAGGTGTCGAAGCTAAGATTTGCTCGGTTGATTGCATTCTTATTTACTGTTGGGCCAGGCAATTATTTGTCATCCTTAATAAGGTATAACAAATGCTAAATAAAAATCAGAATCTATCAAATTATGACATCATTTGAAAACCCTAAAGCAATACGTCATTTTCAATCTATTTGCGATAGTTGCCAAGACTTGGTTACTCATTTTCATACACCATCTGATCTTAAATTATTTAGTGAAGGTTATCTCCAAGCCTTGAGGAATTGCAGTAGTTTAGAGCCAAGAGATCAAGAAAAATTAGAGAGATTAATAGAAAGATGGATTTTAGATCCATCAAGTTTTATTGATCCAGAAGGGGGCGAAAAAAAAGGATTTTTTGGAAAAAAAAGTATTTAAAATATTAATTTTTATTAACCAAATCAGTATTTATACTTACTAATTGTTTTAAGACGCTAATTCAATTTCAATTTTTTCTTTTAGGGATCCTGAATTGTACATTTCAATGAGAATATCTGATCCGCCAAGAAATTCTCCTTTTAAGTAGACTTGAGGAATTGTTGGCCAATCTGAAAAGACCTTAATACCTTCTCGTACTTCGTAATCGCTTAAAACATCAAAAGTACTAAACTCAACACCTAGGGAATTAAGTATTTGTACTACATTATTGGAAAACCCGCATTGAGGCATTAGTTTAGTTCCTTTCATGAAAACCATTACTGGATTAGCCTCTATGAGTTTTTGTATTTTATCTTTTGTTGAGTTGTCCATAATTTAATTTGGTGTTTCTGTTTTTAATGCCAGTGCATGGATAGCCTCTGAGGCTAATTCTTCTTTTAATGCAGAATAGACTAACTGGTGTTGTTTAACTAATGATAGTCCTTTAAATTCAGATGCAATTACTGTGACTTGCAAATGATCATTTCCCTTAATATTTTGAACAGAAACTTGGGAACTTGGTAATTTTTTAGTAATTAATTTAATAACTTTTGTTTTTGTAATCATAATTTACTGAAATTAACCCCTAAATTTTGTTTCAACAAAACCTAGTTCTATCAACCTTTCATAAGCTTTTTTACCTTCAGTGCTATTAGGAGACATTATCCTGATAGTTTCAATTAGTAGAGGTACAGCAACATCTGGTTTTTCAGTTTTTAAGTATAAAGAGGCTAATCTCCCATTTGTTTTTGCCAAAATTTGTAATGTTTCCTTTCCTTTTCGTTGCATTTCTTTTGGTATCCTCGCATCAACTCCTATAAAGGATGAATTTAGATCTGAATAAAAGGATGCTAGTTGCTTTGCTAATTTTCTTGCATCTAGATATGAATTTTTGGCTTTATCAAAATCACCGTTTTTTATAAATTTATCTCCCTCTTTTAAATAATATTCTACGTTATTTATTGAGAGTTTTTTATTATTGATTGAAAGGACTTTATATTCATTAGGATCGTCAACACTAGCATGAATAGTATTTTCATTTGTAAAAACGCCAAAAAATACAAATAATAGAGTGATTATTTTTAAGAGTTTCATTTCCTCAATAAGCATTAAGAATTATATTAACTTATGAAGGTTTCATCTACCGACCCTATTTAAGGCTATTTTTTCCGCTTTGATCATTTTTTCATGTAAAAGCTTATTAAATTCCTCGATAGTTAATTTTAAATAATCATTTATTAATATTGGTTGGCCAAATGATAAACAAAATTGGCTTCTAAATTGTGGAGATATTTTGTTATATGCAATACCTATTGGAAGGATAGTTATTGAATTTGTTTTTTTTGTTGCTAATTTAGCTAATCTGTATAGTCCTTCTTTGAGAACTAAATTTTTACCATATTTATTAATTTTTCCTTCTGGGAAAACAACTAGTTGTTCGCCTTTTTCTATGAGATTAATTGCATATCTTAACGTTGAGGTTGATGGAGATAATTGATTTATCGAAAAACATCCAAGTCTTTTTAAAAACCAGCCTTGAATTCCTCTCATTTCGGATTTAGTAACCATGAACTTACAATCCTTCCTTGTAACCCTTCTACCCATTGCCATAGTAAGAATTAGACCATCCCACCTAGATCTATGGGTTGGAGCCAAAATAATCGAGGTATTTGTTGGGATAGGAAAATCATTATGAATCACTTCTTTTTTACTAAAAAAAAACTTCAAAACTATATCCTGAGTTACAAACATTGCTATAAATCCCAAAATTGGGTTTATTTTATGTCTAATATTTACGAAATTCTTTTTCAATTTCAATTTTTCATATATTAATAATCTAAGTGTTTGTTAATTTTTATTAGCTATTATTGGGCGGTTACTAGATTGTCTAGAAACTAAGATTATGAAATTATGACTACTTTAGGAGTAAACATTGACCATATTGCTAATGTTAGGCAGGCCAGGAAAACTGTAGAACCAGATCCTGTTCAATTTGCTTTTTTGGCTGAATTAGGGGGAGCAGATTCAATAACAGTACATTTAAGAGAGGATAGAAGACACATACAAGATAGAGATGTCTTTCTTTTGAAAGAAACAATAAAAACTAAACTCAATTTAGAAATGGCCGCTACAGAAGAAATGTTAGAAATTGCAAAAAAACTTCTTCCAGATTACGTAACGCTTGTACCTGAGAAAAGAGAGGAAGTTACTACTGAAGGAGGGTTGGATTTAAAAAGTAATGTGCAATACCTTAAGAAGGCTGTTGGGAATTTAAAGGATTCAAATATAGAAGTAAGCGCATTTATTGATCCTCTTGGTGAACAGATAAATTATTCCAAAGAAATAGGCTTTGATTTTATAGAATTACATACTGGAAAATATGCTGAACTATCGGGCACTGAACAATATAAAGAGCTCCAAAGGATTATAGAGTCTACACATTTAGCAAATGACCTTGGATTAGTTGTTAATGCTGGTCATGGCCTGAACTACAATAATGTTAAAAAAATTGCATCAATTAATAATATGAACGAGTTGAACATAGGTCATAGTATTGTTGCAAGGGCTTTAGCGATAGGATTAGAAAAGTCTGTACGTGAAATGAAGTCCCTTATCACATCAAATTAAATTTCAAAATGACAACATATTTTTTCGTTGCGGCAAGTGAAAAGTTTTTAACAGTTGAAGAACCACTTGATGAAATTTTGAAAGAGAGAATGAGGAACTATAAAGAAAATAATAAAGAAATAGATTTTTGGCTCTTAAAAAATCCATCATTTTTACAAACCACCCAATTTGCTGATCTAAAAGCAAAAATTCCATCTAACCCAGCAGTTGTTTTATCGACTGATAAAAAATTTATAACTTTCTTAAAGCTTCGTTTAGAGTTTGTTGCTGTGGGGGAATTCGAATGTCCTAATGCAGAAATAATTGATCCATTTAAAGTTCAGTAATATAACCATCTAGTAAATTGCTCAATCTTTATAAGTCAAATAAAATTGAAGTAATTAGTGAGCTGTTAGCAGAGGAATTAAAAACATGTCCTCCGCCTATAAATGAGAAATTAGAAATAGTAGTCCCCAATTACTTTTTGGGGAATTGGTTACGTGAAGAAATAACTATAAAAAACAAAATAAGTGCTCTTTATGAATTAAAGACAATATCAACTTATACCGAATCTTTATTGACAAATTTTTTCCCTGCAATTGATATGAGCGCATGGAATTTTGAGTCAATTAAATGGGGCATTATTGATTCCTTGGAAGAATTAAATAGCTTTAAAGAATCATTTCCGCTTAGAAATTGGATTCATAAATATTTGGATAATAAAAAGACAATTGATGGAGACATATATAATCTGACAAAAAAGATCACGAATAATTTTATTGATTATCTGATTTTTAGACCTGAAATGATTGCTCTATGGAATAGATATGAAATTAATTCATCTAATTTATTTAAGAATTTAAATTCAGATCAATTTTGGCAACCTATTTTATATAAATTATTAGAGAAAAAGATATCTGAAAAGCCATCATGTTTATACATGATGAAATTAATAAAGAATTTAAGAAAAATTAAAAACGTTCAATTTCAAGTACCAAATCAAATTTATATTTTTTCAGATAATAACTTATCTAAACTACATATTAATTTTTATTCAGAACTTTCAAAATTTATTAAGGTAAATTTGTATTTATTATCTCCTGGAGAAGATTTATGGAATAGAATAAATTGTCTTGAAGGTGAGTTGGAATTTGATGATAATCAAAGTAAATTGAATTTAAATAATACAAATATAGAGAAAATATTTGGTAAATTTGGAGCAAACTTTCAGAAATTAATTGATGAAAATATTTATAAAGAAGGTATAAATTTAAAAAATAATCTTATTTATATCGATCCAACAACTAATTTTCATAATAAAAAAGAAATTCCTCTTCTTAATCAAATACAAAAAAGACTAATTGATAATAATAGCGTTGATTTTATAGTAAGTGAAGGGGATGATTCAATATTTTTTTGTGAGCATTTTAATCAGAATAGTCAATTTGAATATTTAAGAAATAAAATTATAGAAATAATAAATTCTTGCGAGAATATTAAATATAGTGATATTGCTGTTTTATCTCCACAAACTAATTTAATTAAACCTTACCTAAGGTACATCTTTAATAATGAGTTAATTAATGGTGAAAAGATACCTTATTTTTTTATTGATGAGGATAATCATGACTCCTCAGGCATTTATGAATTTCTAATTGACATAACTGAAATAGCAAGTGAAAAAATTACACTTGAAAAAATAGATTATATTCTTTCGAAAAAAGTAACTCAGAACATTTTTGATTTTAATATTACTGAGAAGGATGAAATTATTTTCTTACTTACCAAAGCCGGTTTTCATTGGGGATTAGATGATAAAGAAAGATTAGGTGAAGAGAAAAATACTCTAGATTGGTGTATAAATAGAATTACTTTAGGCTTAATTTATGACAAAGAAGTAAATTTTAGTACTTTTAATTTAAAACCATTTAGCTATAAAAATATAAGTTTGGATTTGAATAAATGGGTTAAAATATTAATTCATTTAAAAAAATATATTAATTTGATAAGGGGATCTTTTTCTTACTTAAATTGGGTTGAAAAGATAAAGTTTATATTAAAAAGTATTTCTGATTCTAATGCAAATTTCAATTTAGAAATAAGTGAAATAAATAGAATTCTTGATAATCACGCAATAACCTTAATACCTGATGATCTTATCTTGTTAAAAGTTTTTAGAGAAATATTAATTTCTTGCATTAATAAAGTTAAATATCAAAGTAAATCACGAGTCAACAAGATCCTAGTAAGTGATATTGAGAATTCAAGGCATCTTCCACATAGGGTTATCTTCCTAATAGATATGAATAGTGTTAATTATCCAAAATTACAAAAGAGTGAAAACATTAATTTATTAAATAATAAATATCACCTGGGTGATCCGTCAGTTTTTGAAAGAGAGAAATATTCATTTCTTGAGTTGTTAATTGCCTGCAGAGATAAATTTATAGTTACTTGGGTAAAAAATGATAAAGACAATAATAAATTAGATGTTTCTTTCCCTATAAAAGAGTTAATTTCTTTTTTTGATAGTTTCTTAAACCAAAGGCAGAGAGAACTAATAATTAAAGATTCTGATTTAAATAAAAATGAAATAATTGATCTTGATAAATCTAAGATTATTAAAAGTAATTATTCTTTAATAGAAGATATAAATTGGAATGAAAAAAAATCCGATATTAAAAATTACAAATTGTCAGAATTGATTTATTGGTTCAAGACTCCACAAAAATATTGGCTTAATAAAAATAATATTTCTCCCAAGGAAATATTTATTCATCATCCAGACGAGGAGTATGTAAGCAATTTGCAAAAGTCTCAACTAATTACAAAAATAATCCAGCAAGTAGAGATTGATAATCATAATATTATTGATGATTTAAATGAATTAAATATTAATGATCAATTGGTTGAGAATGGTATTATTATGCCTAAAAATAGTATTTTTACAAAAGAAAAAGAAATCAAAGACTTACTAAGCAGTCTATGTGCAAGTTTGAGTCAGCATAATAAGATTAATAGAATTTATGTTAAATCAAATGCAAATAAAGAAGAATATTTAATTGCTGATGACACTGTAATTGAATTAATTAATGCGAATTTAAGTTTAAGTCGTTTGACTGAGGCTTGGATAAAATTACTCTTTATTTCTTCTTTAAAGAGTAATATAAAAAGGACTAAAGTAATTTTTAGAACAGAAAATAATTATAAATCGCAAATTATTCAATCACCCGGAGAAACTGAATCAAATCTAATTTTGGAGGAGTACATAAAAATTTTTAAAAATTATTCTGAAAAATGTTTACCTCTTCCGCCAGAAAGTTCTTATAAATATGTAGAAGCAAAAATAAAATCAAAAAATGAAAAAAAAGCTTTTACAGATAAATGGATTGGTAATAAAAATTTTTCTAAAGGAGAAAGAGATAATATCGAAATGAAAATTTGTTTTGGTAATGAAAAAGAACCAGATTTCTTTCTTGGAAATAATAATTTTGATCAATTATCATACAGATTATATGGTCCTCTAATTAAAGCATTAAAGAAATAAAAAATGTCTAAATTTCAGTTAAAAAATTTTTTTAAAGCTCCTTATGATCTAATGCTTGTTTTTTTACAGTTCTTTATTATTAGTCTTCATTTTTTTCAATGGGAATTTCTTCCACAAAAACAAATTATTCAAGCAAGTCCTTTTTCTTATTTCCTTGGTATTTTAATTATCATAATCGCGGTCATAATAATGTTAGTTTCAATTAAAAACTTAGGTAGAAATTTATCCCCTTTCCCAAGACCTATAAACAATAGCGATCTAGTTACTTCAGGTATTTATCGATTTATGCGTCATCCTATGTACTATTCTTTAATATTTATTTCCATTGGAGTTTTTATAATAAAATTATCTATTTATTATTTATTTTTGACAATAACTTTAGCTTTAATAATAAAATTTAAGATTGCATTGGAAGAGAAATATTTAATGAATAAATTTAAGAATTACTTACTTTATAAAAATGAGGTCAAAGTTTAATTTAATAAAGAAATGGATATTAATCAAATTAAATTAGATAATAAGTTTAAATTAGTAGAAGCAAGTGCAGGAACTGGTAAAAGTTTTACATTGGCTCATATAGTTTTAAGAAATGTTTTGGAGAAAAAAGTTAAACCTGATGAGATACTCCTGCTAAGTTTTACAAAAAATACTTGTTCTGAATTAAGAGATAAAATACTTTTGAGATTTAAGGATTTAAAATTATATTTGGAAAATCATAATGCAAGTAAGATAGATAATACTCTTAAGGATTGGTATCTAAATTTTAAGGAGAAGGAGAAATCTAAGGAAAAAACTTTATCCGAAATTGATAATTTTATTACTGAAATTTATAAATTACAAGTAACTACATTCCATGCTTTTTGCAATAATATTATTGATGAATATAGTATTGAAATAGGGATAACTCAAGATCCATGCATTGAGAATAATATAGATAATTTGTATCAAGATGTAATAGATAATTTGTGGATTGATGATTTTCTAAATCTTAATCCTGAGCTTATTTCAGCAGTAAACAAAAAAAAAATAAGTTCTAGATTTGGAAGTAGAATAAATAAGTCA
>QCRB01000024.1 GCA_003209425.1 Prochlorococcus sp. AG-459-E08 | reverse complement strand
AGAGGAACGTTACGTTCTTCATCTGTTTCAGGATCTATATAACCAATTGCTTCACCAATTGGATCACCTGTTTGCAGTACAAAAAATTCTTCTGCTCTATTAATGGGTAAATCTTTATAGAAATTTTTTGAAGATAAATCTATGAATGCTCCTGAAGTAAGTGGGGCGTTGAAGCCATCTACTATAGCTGTCATATCTCCTTTGGAGGTTTTTATATTAACCTTTGCTCGGCCAAGTAACCTTGGTAGATTATCAAACTCTTCTGGAATATCGTAAGGAAATTGTTTCGGTAGAAAATATTCTTCTAATCCACCTATTTTGTCTAAAGCCTCTTTTCGGGTTGCTATAAATGAGTACTTATCCTTTGATTTAGAATGATTTTGAAGGCTATCAAAATTTCCTTTGAGTTCTAAAAATGTTTTTTCTGCAATTTTCTTTTTATCGTTTGGCAACTCTTGGATAATTCGACTTTGGTATTTTTTGAGTAAAGATTGACATTTTGTAACAGTTTTCGTAAGGGCGGGCCATCTTCCTCCTCTTACAAGGTCACTAGTTTCTTCCAATTTGTGTTGAATCTCTTGCAACTCAACTTGCTTGATAGGGAGTGCGTTTCTGAGGATTGCACTAGGGTCTTTCACTGCATTCCCAGTAGGTAAATCAGCTAAAACTTTAATAGGTTTAAAGAGAAAAACCTGTAAAATTATGGTTAATAAAATTAAGAAAAGTTTGTTCTGATTTGATAAGAATTTTTGCATAGTACTCTTGCAGGTTTATGATCCTTGGGGATGTAATACGGGAATGATTTCCAGTAACGATTTTCGCACAGGTACTACCATCGAATTAGATGGACAAGTTTGGCGTGTTGTAGAATTTCTACATGTCAAGCCTGGTAAGGGTTCTGCTTTTGTGCGAACAAAATTAAAATCAGTTCAAACCGGCAATGTGGTTGAAAAAACTTTTCGAGCCGGAGAATCAGTACAGCAGGCTATCCTTGAGAAGTCTAACCTGCAACATACTTATGTGGAGTCTGGAGATTATGTTTTTATGGATATGACAAGTTTTGAAGAGACAAGACTTTCTGCTGAACAAATCGGTAAAGGCTCAAAGTATTTGAAAGAAGGGATCGAGGTTAATGTCATTTTTCATAATGGTAAGATTTTAGAAGTTGAACTTCCGATATCTATTTCTTTAAAAGTTACAGAAACTGATCCCGGGGTCAAAGGAGATACTGCTAGTGGGGGTACAAAACCAGCTATTCTGGAAACAGGTGCTCAAGTTATGGTTCCTTTATTTATTTCTGTAGGAGAAATAATTAAAGTTGATACTCGTAATGATAGTTATCTCGGACGTGAAAATTAATGGCTATGAAACTAGATCATGAAGATTTAAATCGCTTAATAGACAAAATCTCAACAAGCGATATTCAAGAATTCTCTCTAGAGGGAGAAGACTTTAAACTTGAAATAAAAAGGAACTTATATGACAAGACTCAATTTACTAATAGTTTAGTTTCAAATAATTCAGTTGATACTCAAACAATTACAAACCAAAAATCAATAAACGATAATGTCTTAAAAGCTAATGAGCCTGAGTCTCCTCAGGTATCCCCCCCAGGACGTTCAGGTCTTACAGAAATAACCTCTCCTATGGTAGGTACATTTTATAGAGCTGCAGCCCCTGGAGAGGATCCTTTTGTTGAAGTAGGAAATATTATTAAGGTTGGTCAAACTATCTGTATATTAGAAGCGATGAAATTGATGAACGAAATTGAATCTGAATTTAATGCTGAAATTGTAGAGATACTTGTTGAAAATGGAACTCCGGTTGAATTTGGTCAAGTTTTAATGCGTATTAAGCAGGCTTGATTTTTTAGTCATTTCAATAGCAGTCTTTATAGCCTCAATCATACTTTGAGATTGAGCTATTCCTTTACCCGCTATATCAAATCCTGTTCCATGATCTGGAGAAGTTCTTATAAAAGGTAAGCCTATGGTGGTATTAACTGAGTAATTGAGAGCTATGACCTTCATAGGTATTAGACCTTGATCATGGTACATAGCAAGAATGCCATCATGTTTTTCAGCATCTTTATCTCTCCAAGCTTTGGCAGACGAGTTCCAACAACTATCTGGCGATAAAGGGCCTAATAATTGTATATCTCTATTCTTTTCATTCCAAGCAATCAAAGCATCATTAAGCCAATCTTTTTCTTCATTACCCAAAATACCTTCTTCGCCAGCATGAGGATTTAATCCAGCAACTTTTAAAGTAGGTTTTTCAATATAAGCGCTACAAAATTTTTTGAAAAGATCTAATTTAGAATGAATTAATTCTAAAGTTAGCAGCTTGGGTACCTCACAAAGAGCTACATGAGTTGTAGCTAGTAAAGTATTGAACCTCCATCCTGTTATTGGTGATTTAGCTGTGAATAACATTCCAACATTTTTAACGCCACAAGATTTAGCTAATACTTCAGTCTGTCCAGAGAAATCATGACCTGCTAGGGACCATGATTTTTTACTAATTGGGCCTGTTACAAGTGCGGAATTAGGATATTGTTTTACAATTTCAATTGCACTTATGAGGTAATTGAAACTCGAATTACCATAATTTGATTTGGATTCATCATAAGACGAAAAAATTTGAATATCATGAATTTGAAAATCATTTGGATTTGCAATATTTTTCAATCCTAATGATTTGAGATTTATGTATGTATTTTCTAGATTTTTTTTTGAACCAACAATAATAAAATCAACATTTTTTTGCATCCTATAAGAATAAAGCGCTTTTAAAATTACTTCAGGTCCTATTCCAGACTCATCTCCAACACTGAGAACAATCTTTGAATTATTATTTGTGTTCTGAGAATTCATAACATTACTTAAATTAAGTTATTTTTAGATATTAAAAAGGCAATTGTTTAAGCCTGCTTTGTAGTTTTTATAAATTAATTTATATCCAAGTGTTTTGCATAATAATTTGTTTGAAATTCTCCTATTTTCCATCCAAAAAGATTGAGCAATAGGTGATAGCTCATTTTTAATATCTTCAAAAAGTTCTTGTTTTGGCATTTTTAAACCAAGTAAATCGTAACAATATTGAATTACCTCTATTTGAGAGCATGGCTCATCATCTGCAATATTAATGATTTGGTGAAATTTTAAAGAATGTTTATTTTGTAATAGATAGATAATTGCATTTGTGATATCAGCAACATGAATTCTCGAAAATACTTGACCTTCTTTAAATATAACTCGAATTTTTTTATTTTTGATTGCTTCAAAAGTTGATCTTCCAGGCCCATAAATACCGGGTAATCTAAAAATTTGTGCGGGCAAGCCTGATTCAATCCATTCTTTTTCGCAACGCAATCTCCTTTTACTTCTTTTGTGAAAAGGATTGGGTTGATCTACTTCAGAAACCCAATCACCTTTGGTGTTCCCATATACTCCTGTAGTAGATAAATATCCAACCCACTCGAGGGATAAACTTTGTAGCGTATTTTTTAAATTTCCCAATACTGGATCTTCACCATTTTTGTCTGGAGGTATACAACTAAGAATATGTGTTACTCCATCAAAAATTTTTTTATTAGGAATCAAACCTTTTTCACTATTAAAAACGAAACTATTTGGATCATTGTTTTTAAATCTCGAACTTGTCAAAGGAGTATAACCAAATTTTCTTAAGGTTTTTGCAAAAAAACTACCGCTAAATCCACATCCAAAGATTAAAAATTTTTTCTTATTTCCTAGTGAACTTGCAAAATTATTCATTTGGCATTACAGTAGTACATATGTATTAATTAATGATGAAGACAGCTGTTAAGCCTGATTTAAAATCCAAAACTTTCCCCAATAAACAAAGTTTTATTTTTCAAAGAGAAAAAGAAACAATTGTAGTTGATTTTAAATTCTACCAAAAATTAATTGTAGTTCTCATCTCATTCTCTACAATTTTAATATTCCCAGAATCACCAAGGGTATTGGAAAATATTTGTGAGAGTTATAACTCTAGAAAATTATGTAATGTTTGGTAGTTAATTAAGCTGCTTTGTATTTTTGATCATCCTTTTTAGAATTTTTATAACTAACCTTAAAATTTGGATTAGCCCATTGTAACAATCTTATAGCTAATCTTAAGTCTCCCTCTAACCAAGCCCTTATAGCCATTGCTCGTCTAGGATCATAAAATTTTTGTTTTCTATACCAATACAAAGCATTTTCATCTGATTTGTCCCCATTACAAGAAAGACATGCAGGTACACAGTTTTCCGTCGTACTTAAGCCCCCTTGGCTACGAGGTAAAACATGATCAATAGATTCAGATGGTTTTCCGCAATATATACAACTTTTTCCAGTAAATCTATGAATTGACTTGCGCCACTGCCTCAATCTGAACTTGGGACATAAATCCTCTAAAAACACCGCATCATTAATATGCATTTAGAATATTTAGTTAAATAAATAATGGCTTGTAAATGTTAAAAGTCAATATTTTTTTGTCCAAATTATTTAACAAAATTGAGTTTAGTGATATTAGATACAAAATAAAAATTATTCCATTTCAAACTCTTAATAACTATATCTTTCAAAAGTTTCTTCGGAAAATTCTTGATTGTTTTCTTCTAATTGCATCATTTTCCTTTCTCTATCTTTTGCTTCTTTTTCTTTTCTTTTTTTTTCTTTATTGATATCTCTTATCAATTTCCTATTTGGATGAAGTTGATCCAAGTATTCAACGCAATATTGAAATTTCTCTCTTTCTCTTATTACTGTTTCAGTAATCTGCGCTGCCGCATTTTTTGGTGAAACTTTAAATAAGCCCCCTTTTTGTTTTTTTATATATGAATATGCTGCATCCCAGCTACTTTCATGATCATTTCCGCCATCTCTCATAGTACAAAAAATTTCTGCTCCAAATGCACCTGCATTTACTTTTGCAGTTTTAAGGGCAAAAGGAGTAAAAAATCCTAAAGTTAGGAATATGAGGTTTTTCTTCTTCAATCTTTTCATTAAACTTTCCCCCTATCTAAAAATATCTTTTATTGAGAATATGTCTATAGAAATTTAAGATTTTATTACCCCAAATAAATTTAAGCATTTAACAACTAAAGGAAGAATAAGAAGCACAGTGATCAGTCTTACCGCGTGTAGAGTTGCAACTGCAGCTCCTACTCCATATTCTGATCCTACGAGGCTCATGCCGCTAATACCTCCTGGTGCAGCACCTAGAATTGTAGTTATGACATCTATTTTGAGCAACCTGCTTGTCCACAATCCAATTGCTAATCCAGTAATAACCAAAGTAAAAGTAATTAAAATTGCTGGTCTCCATAAGCTTTGAAGATCAACTAATGCGTCTTTAGTTAACGATGTGCCAATAACTGTTCCAATTCCAATTTCTAATATTGTCCTTGTTCCAGTAGGCCACTCTGCTATATCAACTTTCCCACTTATGCTGAGTATGCTTGCGCCTATTAAAGCTCCTGCAAGAGGGGCTGCAGGAATACCCGTTTTTAGAGCTAGAGCTCCAAAAAATCCACCAGCAATCAGATAATAGATTAGATTTATGTTGGGCATGAATTTAAAAGATGTTAGGACATAATATTAGAAAAAAACTTTTTTGACTGGGTATATAATCAAATTATATTTTTGTTTTCTCTCGTAGTGTCCCCTTTTGTTGGCATAATATTAACTAAAGCATGAATTCTTATGTCTTCACAAATTTCATACAAAGCCAACAAAAGCCGCATAAAGAAAAAATTGTCTTTTTTTGAGGGTGGCCATCAGCTTGAAAAATTAGAGTTTGCTCTTGCAATAGCTCAAACAAAAGGTGATGAAAAAAAATCAATAATTCTTAAAAAAAAGATTTTTGACTTAGGCGGAAATGTTGAAGAGCCAGGAACTTAAATTAATTTGTCTTAAGATAATTAGAGGCTACTACTAATGCTTCACCAGCTTTTTGAGCTGAAATTTTACCCATAACCAGAAGTGTATTACTGATGGCTGAAATTACTGTAATTATATCTCTATCATTTACATATCCTAAGTGACCCACTCTAAATATATTTCCTTTTAGGTGATCTTGTCCCCCAGCAAGAAGTATATCGAACTTATTTTTTATTGTCTTCCTAAATTCTTCAGCATCCAATTCTCCAGTTTTTACTGCAGTGACTGAAGGGCTTAAATATTTTTCATCAGCAAATAATTCTAGATCTAAAGCCTTAATAGCATTGCTCATTGCTAATTTATGTCTATTATGCCTCAAGAAAATGTTTTCTAATCCTTCTTCTCTCATCATTTTTAAAGCTTCATCCAAAGCAAAAACCAAATTAACTGCTGGAGTATATGGATTGCTGTTACTTAAAAGACTCTTTTTGTACGATTTTAAATTTAAATAAAATTTTGGTAAATTAGAGCTCTCTGTAGCTTCCCATGCTTTTTTGCTCATTGTTATAAAACTGAGTCCTGGCGGTATCATATATCCCTTTTGTGATCCTGAAGCAACAATATCTAATTGCCATTCATCTACTGGTACATTGCATGCTCCAAGACTTGTAACGCAGTCAATAATAGATAATGCCGTTTTGTGTTCTCGAATATATGAGCTTATAGTTTTTAGATCATTAATTACTCCTGTTGAGGTTTCAGAGTGAGTTAAGATAACACCCTTTATTTCTTTTTGTTTATCTTCATCTAATATTTTTTTGAATTCTTCTGGATTAAGAGGAGTACCCCATTCAGAATCTATTTTTATTACTTCTAACCCAAATTCCTGGGCAACTTTAACCCATCTTTCGCCAAATTTTCCATTTTCACCACAAATGACTTTATCACCTTTACTTAAAGTATTTACTATCCCAGCTTCCATTGCCGCAGTTCCACTCCCAGTAATTGTTAAAACATCATTTTGAGTTTGATGAAGCCACTGTAAATTTCTAGTAGTACTTTCTACAAGCTCTTGAAATTCTTTACTGCGATGGCCTATTGGATGCTTACTTAACGCTTGTAAAACTTTTTCTGGCACTGGTGTCGGTCCAGGAATCATCAATGATAATTTTTGTTGTATGGCCACTTTTGATTAAATAGGTCATTCTTAGATTAGTTCTCATTGTGTATTTTTCAATTACTTGATTTGAAAAAAGGATTTTCTTTACCTTTGTGGGTAGCTGGAGCTGCTAGGTCAGCATTAAAAAAATTAGTAGGTTTTCCATTTGAGACTTATGAACTAATAAAAATTCCTAATGAAAAAAAAGAAATTAAAATTGAGATTCATTCAGTTGGTTTAATTAAAGGCACCTCGCATGCATTAGGAATTTCTTTTGCGAAGTCTGGCTTAGATCTAGATATTACACAAAACCTTGAAATATGGACAATAGCCTCTTTAGAAAAAATTTCTTTTAATGAGTATGCTCAAAAAAATCAAATAAACATTATTGCAGGATCTGGTGTAGGTATTCAAGAGAATACTTCAGAGATATGCATTTCTGATTTTGCTAAAGAAATTATATATGCAAATTTATTGGATATTATTCCAGAAGGTTTTAATTTGAATTTAGAAATCATTTTCCCAAATGGGGAGTTTTTAGCGGAAAGAACAAGCAATAAGTCATTTGGTATTGTGAATGGTTTATCTATTATTGGAACTTCTGCTGAAACCTACTCGAGTGCTTCACCGGATCAATTAGAAAAGGCTAAAAATGAGCTAGCAAAGTTCATTAAAAATGATTTAAAAGAGAAAGTTGTTTTTGTTATTGGTGAAAATGGTTTAAATTTGGCAAAAAATTATAAAATTGAGTTGCCAATTATAAAAGTTGGGAATTGGATAGGTCCACTCATAGTTGATGCTGCTATAAAAAAGATTAAAACTGTAATTCTTTTTGGTTATCATGGAAAACTAATTAAATTAGCAGGCGGTATATTTCATACACATAATCATTTAGCTGATGGAAGAATTGAGATTCTTGTTTACTTAGCCGTTAAAGAAAAGCTGCCATTCGAAATAATACGCAAATTATCTCATTTAAAGAATGTCGAGGATGCTTTATTATTTCTTGAAAGTTTTAATAAATCAATGTCTGATAAATTATTCCAAAATTTATCAAATACGATTGAAAAGCGATCTTTTGAGTATGTTAATAGATATGTAAAAACTGATATGCAAATTGCAGCAATTATGTTTGATAGAAAAAGAAAAACTAGGTGGTCTGGAATTAATGGTAATGATTTTATTTCTTATTTTCAATAAGGTTAATTATTAGATTGATCATGCTTTTGCAAATAAATTAAGCTAACTTTTATACATGAGTCAAAAACCATTAAAAAAAGAGCGAGATCCTTCAATATTAATTTTAGATTTTGGATCTCAATATTCTGAATTGATTGCAAGGAGAATAAGAGAAACTAATGTTTTTTCTCTAGTAGTAAGTAACCAGATTTCAATTAAGGATATTTGTAATATTAATCCTAAAGGAATTATTTTGAGTGGTGGACCTAATTCTGTATATGACCAAAATGTGCCGAAATGTGATGTAAAGATTTTTGATTTGGGAATACCTATTCTTGGCATATGCTATGGAATGCAATTAATTGTTAAAGAACTTGGAGGATCTGTAACTGCAGCGACAAAAAAAGCTGAGTATGGGAGAGCACCAATAAATATAGATTTAGAATCTGAACTCCTCTCTGATGTAGAAGATAAATCTATAATGTGGATGAGTCATGGTGATTCAATTAATTGTTTGCCTGATGGATTTAATAAAATTGCTCATACTGAGAATACAATCCATGCAGCAATTTCAAATGATAAAAAGAAATTATTTGGCGTACAATTTCATCCCGAAGTTATTCATTCAGAATTTGGGATGACAGTAGTTAAAAATTTTGTGTACAAAATCTCAGGTTGTTCTCCTGATTGGACAACCGAGACTTTTTTAGACGAAACAATTCCTAGGATAAGGGAGCAAGTTGGTGATAAGAAAGTTTTGCTTGCTTTGTCAGGAGGAGTTGATTCGTCAACTCTAGCTTTTTTGCTCAATAAAGCAATTGGGAAGCAGCTTACATGCATGTTTATAGATCAAGGTTTCATGAGAAAAGGTGAACCGGAATTCTTAATGAATTTTTTTGACAAGAAATTTCATATAAAAGTTGAATATATTAATGCTAGGGAAAGGTTTATTACAAAATTACATGGGATTACTGATCCAGAAGAAAAAAGGAAAATTATAGGTGAAGAATTTATTAGGGTTTTTGAGGAAGAAAGCAATAAATTGGGCCCTTTTCAGTATTTAGCGCAAGGTACTCTTTATCCTGATGTTATTGAAAGTGCTGGTACCAATATTGATCCCAAGACAGGAGAGAGAATAGCTGTAAAAATAAAGAGTCATCATAACGTGGGCGGTTTACCAAAAGATTTACAATTTAAGTTAGTTGAGCCATTAAGAAAACTTTTTAAGGATGAAGTCCGGAAATTAGGAGCTGCTTTAGGTTTGCCCGATGAAATTATAAAAAGGCATCCATTTCCCGGTCCAGGTTTAGCTATAAGAATTCTGGGAGAAGTGACTAACGAAAAACTTGATTGTTTAAGAGATGCAGATTGGATAGTGAGAGACGAAGTAAAAAAAGCAAATCTCTACGATGATATTTGGCAAGCTTTTGCTGTATTGTTACCAGTTAAAACTGTTGGAGTAATGGGTGACAAAAGGACTTATGCATGGCCAATAGTTTTACGTTGCGTATCTAGTGAAGATGGCATGACAGCAGATTGGTCAAAAATTCCTTTTAATATTTTAGAGAGAATATCGAATAGAATTGTAAACGAAGTATTCTCAGTTAATAGAGTTGTATACGATATAACAAGTAAGCCACCTGGAACTATCGAGTGGGAATAAACGAATTTTAAGAACCCAGTTATAACTTCAATTTATCGGTTTATCACACACACAATCTCAAATTCTATATACCTGATACCAAGGGTTTTCAGATGCCAGTTTGTCACGAGTTTGTCATAGACCTAATTGACCGTCTCTTAAGAGAAATCGTAGAAAGTCTGTTTTCTCTACAGTTGGTATATTGATTAAAAGTAATTTTTATATGAAAAAACGAACTGCTTTTACCGGGGTAATTTTATTTTTATACACTTTTCCTTTTTTTAAATGATGAAGTTTTTGCAAGATCAAATGTTAATAACATTTTAGTAGCAGAACTCCGACCTATTCCGGGGATAAAATCTGGAAGTTATAGACTTTTTAATAGAGCAGGTAAAAATTATGAAAAGGGTAATTATAAAGAAGCAATTAAACTTTTTTAAAATATATAATTCAATATCCAACATATGCAGAGGATTATGTCAGGGATGCTTACTACTATCGCGCTTTAAGCAATGTGAGTATAGAGGATTATGATGGAGCGATCTCTGATTTGACAAAAGCGATTGAAATATATCCTGAATACACTTCAGCATACCTTAATAGAGGTGCCATCAAATTGAAAATTGAGGATCATTATGCAGCGATCTCTGATTTTACAAAAGCGATTGAAATAAATCCCGAATCCGTTCAAGCATACGTTTATAGAGGTGCCACCAAATTGAAAATTGAAGATCTTAAAGGGGCATGTTTTGATGCCAAAAAAGTTTCTTCATTAGGATATATTAACGATAAAAAAAAATATAATGATTGGATAAAAAATAATTGCAAAACTTTTTAAGTAAATAATGAAAAGTAAAAATGTATTCTCTACAAATAGTTCATATAGTCATGATGAAAAATATATTTCATTTAAATTCCTATTAATTTAACAGCAACTTGCTTTGTCATGTAGGAGATCGCCAAAACCTCATAAGTCAAATTATTGATAGAGCAAAATTCATTAAGTGCTTTATATTCATCTTGTTCCCAACAGCTATTTATAATAAACTCATCAAATATTAAAATTGTATATTTATCTATTACCGACTTTGAATAGTTTAGGGCACATATTGTAGAAGAATAAAGGTCAGCATCAAAATTGATAATTGATGCCATGGGTCTAGGTTTGGCAAAAAAATTGGGAAGGGTATCTTCAAATTCACCTTCTATAAATTTTCCGCCGTCAATTTTAGGGATGATACCATCTGCTGAATAAGAACCTTTTTGGGTTTTGTGCCAGTCTTCAGGTAAGCCTTCAAAAGTATCAAATCCATAGCCTTTTTTGAAAGTACTAATTAGATACTTAAATGATTCACCTCTCCAAACACCAAATTCATAAAAAGGTCTATCTTTTTTACTTTTATCAATCATACTGTCAAATAGCGCCCATCTATGAAAAAATAATTCAGGCAACTTTGGCAAAGTAGAAACCCATATAATAGAACGGGTTATACGATGATCCTTATAACTTGATTTTATAAGATTGTTAAATGATGATTGATCACCCTGATGTAATTTAATTGCACTTAGAGTAAGTTTTGCTTTTAGATGATTTTTATTTGCTTTCAAGCATTGATTAATCCTTTCTTCTGCTTCCTCAATAGTATTTGCTAATCCTGAGAAGTTCCAATAAGAGGTAGCGTAATCAGGTTTAAGTTCAATTGCTTTACGATAAAAAAATTCTG
>QCRB01000023.1 GCA_003209425.1 Prochlorococcus sp. AG-459-E08 | reverse complement strand
CGCAGAAAATAATATTAAATTTTCAAAAAAATGGTCAGAAGAATCTGATAATTTATCTACTCAATTAATTTTGGCAAGGCAATGGTTAAAGGATGTCAAGATAACAAAAGAGCAAATAACTTATTTAGTGAATGAAGCACTTAGAGGAGGAGTAGAAGGGCATAGGTCAGAATTATTTGCAGTGAAAGTAGCAAAGGCTAATGCAGCTCTTCGAGGCGATGAGAATGTAAATTCTGAAGACCTAAAAGTCGCAGTAAGGTTAGTCATTCTTCCACGAGCAATGCAAATACCTCCAGAAGATGAAGAAATTCAACCACCGCCTCCAGAGGATCAAACTTCGCCGCCGCCACCTCAACCAAATAATGATGAATCTGAACCTGAAGCGAGTGAAAACGATGATAATCAAGAGCAAGAACAAGAAGAAGATAATTCTGATGGCGAAGAAGAATCTACTCCCGAAATACCTGAAGAATTTATATTAGATCCAGAAGCATGTATGGTTGATCCTGATTTATTACTTTTTTCGGCAGCTAAATCAAAAGCTGGTAATAGTGGAAGCAGATCAGTAATATTTAGTGATAGCAGAGGAAGATATGTAAAACCTATAATTCCAAGAGGTAAAGTAAAAAGAATTGCTGTGGACGCGACCCTTCGAGCTGCAGCTCCTTATCAGAAATCAAGAAGATTAAGGAATCCTGATAAATCAATAGTCATTGAAGAAAATGATTTTAGAGCAAAGCTTCTTCAAAAAAAGGCAGGTGCTTTAGTTATTTTTCTAGTAGATGCAAGTGGCTCTATGGCTCTGAATAGAATGCAAAGTGCTAAAGGAGCAGTAATTAGACTTTTAACAGAGGCATATGAGAATAGAGACGAAGTAGCTCTAATCCCCTTTAGAGGTAATCAGGCCGAAGTTCTTTTACCTCCAACAAGATCTATAACTGCAGCAAAAAGAAGGCTAGAGACAATGCCTTGCGGTGGAGGATCGCCTCTCGCTCATGGACTAACACAATCAGCGAAGGTAGCAAAAAACGCTCTCGCAACAGGTGATATAGGCCAAGTTATTGTTGTAGGGATTACTGATGGAAGAGGAAATGTGCCATTAGGATTATCTCTAGGACAAAATGAGGTTGAAGAAAAAGATAATGAAAATATCAATTTAAAGCAGGAGGTTCTTGATATTGCTGCAAAATATCCCATGCTAGGGATAAAACTCTTAGTAATTGATACAGAGAGAAAATTTATAGCAAGCGGCTTTGGTAAAGAATTAGCAGAAGCGGCTCAAGGGAAATATGTTCAACTTCCAAAAGCTACTGATAAAGCTATAGCAGCTATGGCTCTAAATGCTATAAATGAATTCTAAAAATTACTTATGGATAAATTTCGTTAAGGAATTTTGATAGCCCAATAGTTAAATCTCTTATGGATTTTGTGAATTCTTTATCTTTTGTTAGCTTTTCAAAGTCATCACTCATATCATCTATTTTGGTAGAGATGGATCTTGCAGCATTAATTGTAACTTTAATATCACTAAGAGTTTCCTTGTCATCGAGAGTAGACAGAATGTTATTCAAGTGATTAGTAGCTACTCTTATTTCTTTTACTAATTGATCAAGGTTTTCTTGTGTTTGATCAAATTGGTCTATTGAGTTAACTACATTCTCAATTAAGTTTTCTTGGTTTGATTCTTTTAAAAGTTGACTTATTGTATTAGCTATATTTGAGAGACTTGATAGTTGTTTGCCAGTTATAGTGTCTCCCTGACAAATAATTAATTTGGCATCGCATTTCTCAGATGTAGGTTTTGCAATATTTTTAGGTATGGCTCTTTCACTAGTTTCTAAAGCGACTTGAACGTCCCCTCCAAGGAAAGAATTCGTTACTACTCTTGCAAAAGCTGGCCTAGGAAGAATAATTTCGGGATTATTTAAAACTATTTTTGCTTTAATTGATTCATTAGTAAATAAGATATCTTCAATTGATCCTACTAAAATTCCTCTGTAAGTAACTGGAGATTTTTTTGATAAACCGCTTGCGTTATTGAATTCAGCGAAAAGATGCCAATTTTTCGAAGATAATCTTACTCCTCTTAGCCAAAAAGAAAAGGATGTGAAAATTAAAATTCCTCCTAATAAGGAAAATCCAACTATTGAATCTCTTAAGCTTCTACGCATAATTACTAAACGTCTTTGGCTTGGATTGGACCATCAATTTTTCCATTCCTAAATTGAAATACATAAGGGTCATTACTATCTTTAAATTCATCAATCGAACCTGCCCATCTAAATTTGCCTCCATAAAGCATTAAAACTTTATCGGAAGTCCTCTCTATAGTACTAAGAACATGGCTAACAACAATAGATGATCCGTTAGCTTTATTATTTGTTTTATTAATTAGATCTTCAATTCTTGATGATGCAATTGGATCAAGACCTGCAGTTGGTTCGTCAAAAAGTAATAAGGGTTTTGTATTAGTATGCAGAGTTTCATCCGTAATTAAAGCTCTAGCAAAACTAACTCTTTTTTGCATACCTCCACTTAATTCGTTTGGTAGTTTATTTTCAACATTAAATAATCCTACCTCAGCTAAACATTCACATACGATTTCATGGATATACTCTTTCGTTAGGTTTTTATTTCTTTTAAGAAGAAAACCTACATTTTCTTCAATAGTTAAAGATCCTAATAATGCTGGGTTTTGAAAAACTAGTCTTACATCAGGAGGATTATCTTGATCTAATCTCAAATACGTTTGTTTTTTACCAAATATTCTTAATTCTCCTCTGGTAGGTAAAAGTAGTCCAGCTAATATCTTTAATATAGTTGATTTACCAGAACCTGAGGGGCCAACAATAGCTAATTTTTCTCCATCATTAAGTTCGAAATTAAGTTTATTCAGCACATTAACTTCCCCCCAGCTTATTGAGAGGTTTTTTGTTTCAACTGCATGCTTTGTTTTTTTCAAAACTTTTAAAAGGGAAAGTCATCTTCTCTTACATTTTGCCTATTTTTAGAAATAAAAAAAGGATGTAAGAATTTGATTTATAATAAAAAATAAGTAGTTCTTTAATTTGAGAAAAATAATTTAAGAGGTTTTTAATGAATAAGCGAAAAAAAAGAGTTAGAAGATATTATAAAAATTTTAAAAAATCTAATTTTGTCTTTTTAAACAAAATTTTAAGAATCTTAAGTTGGCTTTTGCCAGGACTGGTAATAAAAAGATGGATGCTTACATCTGCTATAGGATTTCTTACTTCATTACTAGGCCTTTCAATTTGGACTAATTTAAGCCCACTTTATTGGTTTACTGAAATATTTTTTGGTCTAATGACAGGTTTAACTAGTGTCTTGCCAGCCTCATTATTGGGGCCATTAATTTTTGTTATTGGACTTTTATTAATAGGGATTGGACAAAATAGAAGTATTAATTCCATACAAAAAGCTCTTGTTCCAGAAAAAAATACTTTTTTAGTTGATGCATTAAGAGTTAAGAGTAAATTAAATAGAGGTCCTAATATCGTTGCAATCGGTGGCGGTACAGGCTTATCTACCTTATTAAAAGGTTTAAAAAATTACAGCAGTAACATTACTGCAATAGTAACAGTATCAGACGATGGTGGAAGTAGTGGAATTCTTAGAAAACAATTAGGTGTGCAACCCCCAGGAGATATTAGAAATTGTTTAGCTGCTTTATCAAACGAAGAACCTATTTTAACAAGATTATTTCAATATAGATTTTCAGAAGGAAGTGGCCTAGAGGGACATAGTTTTGGAAATCTATTCTTATCAGCCTTAACAACAATTACAGGTAGCTTAGAAAGAGCAGTACAAGCCTCGAGTAAGGTTTTAGCGGTGCAAGGACAGGTTTTACCGGCAACAAATATTGATGTTATGTTGTGGGCAGAATTAGATGATGGTGAAAAAATTTTTGGCGAAAGCAATATCAGTAAATCTAAAAAGCGTATTTCAAGAATTGGTTACCTGCCAGAAAACCCTTCTGCTCTTAAGAGTGCTATCGAATCTATAAAAGAGGCTGACTTAATAATTCTTGGCCCAGGTAGTTTGTACACTTCTTTATTGCCAAACTTATTAGTGCCAGAAATAGTAGATGCTTTATTACAAACCGATGTCCCTAAAATTTACATAAGTAATTTGATGACTCAGCCAGGAGAAACAGATGGACTTGATGTTTATCAACATATCAAATCAATAGAAAAACAATTATCAAATTTTGGCGTTAATACTCGAATTTTTAACGCAGTCTTATCTCAAATTGAATTTGAAAAGTCTCCTTTAATAGACTATTACGAAAGTAGAGGAGCAGAACCTGTGCTATGTAATAAAGAAAAATTATTATCTGAAGGTTATTACGTTTTGCAGGCACCTTTATACTCAAAAAGAATAACACCAACTCTCAGACATGATCCGAGAAGATTAGCAAGAGCAGTGTTGTTTATTTACCGCAAATTAAAAAAATTGAACTAATAAGCATCTTGAAGTTCATAGAAATCTGGCTGAATATAATCTTTTCGCAATGGCCATCCTCTCCAATCTTCAGGCATTAATAGTCTTTTGGGATTTGGATGATCAGTAAAATTTATACCATACATGTCATATGTTTCTCTTTCTTGCCAATCGCTACCTTTAAAAATTTTATACAAACTAGGGATTGATAAATCAGAATCTCTTTTTAAGAAAACTTTTAATCTGACTTCTTTAATTTTTTCGATTTTCTGTAAATCATCAACAGTTATAAAATGGTAGAAGCTTACAAGATTTTTGCCTGGTCCCTCATCATATCCGCCTTGACATTGGAGATAATTGAAACCGTAATTTTTTAAAGCAGATACTGCTTCATATAATTTGTTAGGTTCCACAGAAATGTTTTCAATTCCTATATGATCATCCGATAAGGATTGATTTGGAATTCCATCTTGAGATAGAGATTGGCTTATAAGCCTTTCTTTTTCTATTGCAGTATCTGAGGATTTGGCTAAACCGTCTTTTTCCATTAATTTTATTCAGTATCAATAATTTCAGTTTTGGTGTTTTCAGGCAATTCAGTTATTTTTTCTTTTTGGGAGGAAGGAATGACGTTAGCTGAAGTTTTGTTGAGATATTCACCTGTATTTTGTGAGAAAACAAGATTCATTTCGTGATCAGATGTTATATATCTGTGAGTTTGCTCTGTTTTTGTGCGCTCTAAAATTGATTCATTACCAACTTTTTTTCTTAATTTAATTACAGCATCAAAAATTGCTTCTGGTCTTGGTGGACATCCTGGAAGGTATAAATCAACTGGTATCAATTTATCAACGCCTCTAACAGCGGTTGTAGAATCTGCGCTAAACATTCCCCCAGTGATTGTGCAAGCTCCCATGGCAATCACATATTTTGGTTCAGGCATTTGTTCATAAAGTCTTACTAGGGCTGGAGCCATCTTCATCGTTACTGTTCCTGCAACTATTAGCAAATCTGCTTGCCTTGGCGAGCTTCTAGGTACCAAACCAAATCTATCAAAATCAAATCTAGATCCGATTAAGGCAGCAAATTCTATAAAACAACAAGCTGTACCGTACAAGAGAGGCCAAAGACTACTTAATCTAGCCCAATTATGAAGATCGTCCAAACTTGTCAATATAATATTTTCGCTTAAATCTGTAGTAACTTGCGGCGCACCAAGAGGATTGCAAGTTCCTTCTCGGATTTCTCTTATTGCTTTTGGGGATAATTGTGGGTTCAATTTCTTAACTCCATTCTAAAGCACCTTTTCTCCATGCGTATGCCAGGGCAATAACAAGTATTGCAATGAAAATTAAAGCCTCAATAAAGGCAAGTAAGCCTAATCTATTGAAAGCAACAGCCCAAGGATAAAGGAATACTGTCTCAACATCAAATATAACGAAAACCAATGCAAACATGTAATAACGAATATTAAATTGAATCCATGCTCCTCCTATAGGTTCCATTCCAGATTCATATGTAAGTTTTCTTTCCCCTGTTCTGCCTTTTGGGGCAACGATGAGATTAGTAACTAGAGCCAATACTGGTACAGCCGCAGCAATTAGAAGGAAACCTAAAAAATATTCATAGCCAGTTAATAAAAACATCTTAAAAATTAATTTTGAATAAAAGTCGCTTAATTAAGCAAAATCTTTTAAAGTTCTTAAAGAATAATAATAAACCGTGAGTGAAAACATTCAACCAGCCTCTGAGGAAAACAAAATAGTTGAAGGCTTTGAGAAAGAAAAACTTTCTGAAAACTCCTCAGGAGTTAATGTTGAACAACCTATCTCTAATTTAGAACAAAATAGATTCGAATGTAGAAGTTGTGGATACATTTATGATCCTTCAGAAGGCAATAAGAAGTTAAAAATACCTAAAAATACCCCTTTTTCAGAGTTGGATGGGAATACTTTTGCTTGCCCTGTTTGTCGAGCCGGTAAAAATTTTTATAAGGATATTGGATCTAGAGCAAAACCTAGTGGATTTGAAGAGAATTTAGTTTATGGGTTTGGGTTTAATAGTTTACCTCCTGGACAAAAAAATATACTGATTTTTGGAGGGTTGGCGTTTGCTGCTGCTATGTTCCTTTCTTTGTACTCTTTGCATTAATATAATTAAATGAAAAATTTTTTTACCAGTATTCCTAATCTTCTTTTATCTGTAGTTCTTTGTTTTGTTTTAAGCAGTTGTTCATCTACAGGCGTCAAGATGAATGAGAGCAGCCCTTGGAAAACAATTCAGTTTGAAGATCAGGCTAATGCTTTAGATGTTGATTTTATAGATGATAATCATGGGTTTTTAATAGGCTCAAACAGATTGATTATGGAATCTATTGATGGTGGTGAAACATGGGAAAAAAGATCATTAGATATTTCTGCTGAAGAGAACTTTCGCCTTCTCGATATTGATTTTAAGGGTTCTGAAGGTTGGTTAATAGGGCAACCCTCTCTCGTAATGCATACTTTCGATGAAGGTAAAAATTGGACTAGGCTTTCACTTGGGAAGTTACCAGGCCAGCCTTTCTTAGTTACTACTATTGATGAAGGAGTTGCTCAATTGGCGACAACCTCAGCAGCTATTTATGAAACTTCCAATAGCGGTGAAACATGGGAGGCAAAAGTATCAGACCCTTCGGAACAGGGAGGTATTAGAGATTTAAGAAGAACATCTAGCGGTGATTATGTGAGCGTAAGCAGTCTTGGAAATTTCTTCTCTACTCTTGATAGTGATAGCAATACTTGGATTGCTCACCAAAGAGCAAGTAGTAAGAGAGTGCAAAGCATTGGTTTCAATCCAGAAGGAAGTTTATGGATGCTTTCAAGAGGTGCGGAAATTAGATTTAATGAAGATGCTAATAATCTAGAAAGTTGGTCAAAGCCTATTATTCCTATTCTTAATGGTTACAATTATTTAGATATGGGATGGGATCCAAATGGTGATATATGGGCTGGCGGTGGTAATGGCACCTTAATAGTAAGTAAAGATCAAGGTGAAACTTGGAATTCAGATCCTATTGCTTCTGTATTGCCTACTAACTATATAAAAATAGTTTTTCTTGATAAGGAGTCTTTAGATAATCAAAAAGGATTCATACTTGGCGAGCGTGGTTATATTCTTAAATGGAATGGCTAAATCTGTAATAATTTAAGAAAATAATAAAAAAAATCTTAATTTTGGATGAATTTAACAACTGTCTGTAACCAAGCTGTTAATTTCTTCGCGAACTTATGATTTTACACTGTAAGATCATATGGTAAACATTTGTGATTATGGCCGCAGGTTCAACGGGTGAACGCCCATTCTTTGAAATAATCACCAGTATTAGGTACTGGATTATTCATGCAGTAACATTACCAGCTATTTTTATAGCAGGCTTTTTATTTGTATACACAGGTTTGGCTTACGACGCTTTCGGTACTCCTCGTCCGGATAGTTATTTTCAGGCATCTGAAGCAAAAGCTCCTGTTGTAACGCAAAGATTTGATGCGAAGTCCCAACTTGATTTAAGAACAAAATAACTATGTCTAATTCTCAAGCTCCAATGCAGGCTGCGGAAGTCCGCGTTTATCCTATATTTACTGTGCGTTGGCTAGCAGTTCACGCTTTAGCTATTCCTTCAGTATTCTTTTTGGGTTCCATTGCTGCTATGCAATTCGTAGCCCGATAAATTTAACAATCATGCAAGTAAACGAAAATCCTAACAAAGTTCCAGTTGAACTTAATCGTACAAGCCTTTATTTAGGCTTACTATCAGTCTTTGTATTGGGAATTCTATTTTCCAGTTACTTTTTCAATTAAATTAAAACTATGAGTAAATTAAAAGGACCTGATGGAAGAATTCCAGATAGACTTCCCGACGGTAGACCAGCAGTTGCATGGGAAAGAAGATGGACTGAAGGAACTCTTCCTCTATGGCTTGTTGCTACAGCTGGTGGAATTGCAGTTATCTTCGTTTTAGGTATATTCTTCTATGGTTCATACCAAGGTGTTGGAGCTGGAGGCTAACAAATCCTTTCCTTTACCTGATAATAACTTATATCAAATAAGCCTAATAAGAATCAGTAAATATCCTTAGCCTCTCTTTTGTTGAGCTTGGGATATTTTCTTTTTGGGTTATTAATCCATCTTTTAATGAAAAATGAGACTTACTTTTTGGTCTTTCTTTCTCAATTAATTTAGCTACTTCAAATATTATTTTATTGGCCACTTCAGTATTTGATCTAAGATTATCCAAAACCATCTCTACAGAAACTTCTTGATGAGTTTGATGCCAGCAATCATAATCAGTAACCATAGATAAGGAGGAGTAAGCTATTTCAGCTTCTTTAGCTAATCTTGCTTCTGTGTGGTTCGTCATTCCAATTATTGAACATCCCCAACTCCTATATAAATTAGATTCTGCTCTAGTTGAGAAAGCGGGACCTTCCATTGCTAGATAGGTACCCCCTCTATGCAATTGTCTACCGCCAGGAATATTTTTTTCTCCAATTTCACTTAATATACATGATAAATTTGTGCAGAAGGGATCTCCCATAGTTACGTGAGCAACAGCTCCCTCGTTAAAGAAGGTTGCAGGTCTATTTTTTGTCCGGTCTATAAATTGATCTGGAACCACTATATCAAGTGGCCTTATCTGTTCTTGTAATGAACCAACTGCTGATGGAGCAATAATCCATCTTACTCCTATTGATCTTAGAGCCCAAATATTAGCTTTGTAAGGGATTTCAGAAGGATTTAAACTATGTGTTCTGCCATGTCTAGGAATAAATGCTATCTCTAGGTTTCCAAGATTATATACTTTTATTGAATCAGAAGGTTTACCATAGGGAGTATTGATTTCTAGTTCTCTCAAGTACTCTATTTGATCCATTGAATAAAATCCACTTCCACCAATCACTCCTAATCTTGATTTTTCAATTGGTAATAGATGTTCTTTATTCATAGTGATGTAAATGACTTTTAATCATCTGGTACTTATTGGAGGAGGACACTCAAATGTTTCTTTATTGAAGAAATGGTTAATGTTTCCGAAATTAATGCCAGAAATTCCTGTTTCAATTATATCTAGAGATTCTCATTTGGTTTATTCGGCTACATTCCCATCGGTGATTTCAAAATCAATCACTTTAGAAGAGAGTTTAATTGATATAAAATCTTTAGCAAAAAATGCAAAAGTATCTTTTATAGAAGAAGAAGTAAAGGATATTGATTTCAATTTAAAGAAAATTGTTTTAAATAATAGACCTTCAGTTAATTATTCGAAGTTGGTGCTTAATTATGGAAGTCAAACAATAATTCCAAAAGAATTTGAATCACTAGTTAAAAATCGAAATGCTTTTTCAATTAAACCTTTTTTTAGGGCTTATGACTCAATACTAAAAGAGGACATTTTTGATTCAGTTAATGAACTTCCATTTGTAATTGTTGGGAGTGGCCTTGCTGCAATTGAAGTATCATATGCTTTGAGAAAAAGATGGGGAGATAGACCTTTAAAACTACTATGTGATTCAAGAAAAATTAATAATACAATTCTAAAAAATTTACGGAATTCCAATATTGATTTAGTTGAAAAACTTAATTTTGATTATGGCAAGATTCTTTTATGTACTGGAAATACATCTCCGTTATGGGCACAAAAAAAATTATTAGATTCGGATTCTTGTGGCAGAATAATTACAAATCAGAATTTGCAGATAAAAAGTTTCTCTGGAATCTTTGCTGTCGGTGATTGCGCAGTTGTAGGTTCAGCAAAAAGACCAGCATCAGGAGTTTTTGCAGTAAAAGTTGTAAATACATTAGTACAAAATCTAAAAAAAGATATAGAAGGGAGATCATTAGAAAAGTGGTTTCCTCAAAAGATCGGATTGCAAATAGTAAATATATTTTCAAGCCATCATCCAAAGGCTTTTGCTATTTATCGCAATTTTGTTTTCGGTCCTTCTTTTATTTTTTGGATTTTAAAGCATAAAATTGATCTCAACTTTATTAAAAAATTCAGATCAAAAAGGCTAATCATGAAAAGTAGTGAAAAAAATATTTCATTGAATGATTGCAGAGGATGTGCAGCTAAAATTCCTCAGTTTGTTTTGAATAAATCATTAATAAATTCTAATTTAAATTCTTTTGCCTCATCACCTGAAGATTCAGTTGAGATATATCAAAATGGTCAAGATATTATCTTGCAAAGTATAGATGGATTTCCTGCTTTGGTAAGTGATCCTTGGCTTAATGCAAAAATTACTACTTTGCATGCTTGCTCAGATTTGTGGGCATGCGGAGCAAAACTTTCATCGGCCCAAGCTTTAATTTCATTACCAAAAGTTGAAAGGGAATTTCAGAGTTACCTCTTTTCTCAATCACTTCAAGGTATTAAATCAACAGTTGAGGATCATGGTGGTGAATTACTTGGAGGCCATACTTTTGAGGCAAGAAGTTTAGTAAATAAACCTTATTCACTAGGAATAGATATTTCTTTAACAGTTCAGGGTATTTTAAACAATGGAGCAAAACCATGGCTTAAATCTGGTATGAATATTGGAGATATTCTCATGATGTCAAGACCTCTGGGCGTTGGGATTTACTTTGCCGGTCAAATGCAAAATATTAATATGCTAGGTAGTTCTTCTGAAGTAATTAATAGTTTAGTGAAGAGTCAGCAATATTTGATTGATGAAATTTATCTTTTTCAAAATCAATTTAAAGAATCATTAGTCAATGCTGCGACTGACATTACTGGATATGGATTTATTGGACATCTTAAAGAAATGGTTGAATCATCTAATTTATGTAGGCAAAGCAATAATCTTGAGCCACTAAAAGTTTTATTAGATTTATTTGCATTTAAAGCTTATCCTGGAGTACTAGATTTAATAAGAAAAGACGTTAAAAGTACTTTCTTTGAATCTAATAAAGAAATTTTTGACAAAATTTGTAAAGTAAATAAGCAAAAAAGAATAATTAATTTTTTAAACGAAAATTCATTAGATCAAGAGACTTTTAACGAGAGAATATCATTACTATTAGATCCTCAAACATGTGGACCTTTGTTGATTAGTTGCAATCGTAAATATGAAAATGTTCTAAAGGATAAATGGTACAAGGTTGGAGAGGTTGTAAAAATGTAATTAATTTCTATTTAATTTGTCAATTTCTAAATATCTTAATCTTTTGATTTCCTTTCCCATCTCCTTCCCTGGATCCCATCCTTCTTTTTTTAATGTTTCTCCATCTTTTTTTGATTTTATGAATTTGTAAATAAATAACCACTTAAATAATTTACGCCAGTATGGTCCTCCATCACAAATTAATAGTTTGACAGTCTCATCATTAAGGTTTTTGTCCTCAATAAATTCTGTCCAACTTGATGGAGAAAAATGATTGAAATTTTTTTGGTTTGTATTTAATATCTTTTTGATATTTAAATAATCTTCTAATATTTTTATCTCACTATTATTTACCAAAAATCTTTGACATACTTTTTCTAAATCTTCTGAATCTTTTAATAAGTAAAGCATATGATTTCCCTTTAACTTCTTAATCCAATTTAGTCCTCTTAAAAACCTTTGATCGACTTTAATATTTTCATTTAAGATTGAGATAATTTCCCATTTATGAATTATCGAAATTACATTAGTCAAATTATCGTGTTTGCATATTTCAGCTAGTTCCATCCTTATTCGTATGCCTAGTGCAGGAGGATAAATCATTTTCTGATGAGTTTCTGAACTTTTCCATGGCCATTGTCTTACTGTTTCTTGAGATTGTTTGAGGGCATTATTTGAAATATTGAAATTTAACCTTGAAGCATATTTTGCACATCTAATTAATCTACTTGGATCATCTGAAATACTATTACTGTGAAGTAAGTTCAATCTTTTACTTTTTATATCAGAAATTCCTCCATAAAGATCATAGATTTTCCTTGTCTTGACCTCGAAGGCTATTGAATTTATAGTGAAATCTCTTCTCTTAAGATCCTCCTCAATAGTACTTTTATTTACTGTGGGATTTAAGCCTGGAGCAGAATAAATCTCTTTTCTTGCAGAAGCAATATCAATTTTATAGTCATTAATATTTATTTCTACAGTGTTGTATAAATTAAATTCCTTGATTAAACATAAATCTACATTTACAATATTTTTTTTTATAAATTTTGCAAGAGAAATAGAGGATCCTTCTATAACAAGATCAATATCTACAGGTTTAGAAAACGATTTTTTGTGGAATTTACTAATTAATAAATCTCTTAAATAACCGCCAACAAAAGCTACTTTAGTATTGTTATTAGATTCTATGTATTTAGCAATTAGGTTATATAGATTAAATGGAGTTTTGATTAATTCCCCTTGGATGTAATCAGAGATATCGTTCATGAGTTTTAACTTACATAACGAATTGGAGCTAATCTGGGATCTAGAATTTTACTTCCTTTATCGCCAAATTTTACTGCTAAAGATATTTTTTCCCCACTCCCAAAAATATGTATGATTTCACCTTTCCCAAACTTTGAGTGAATAAGCATATCTCCAACTATCCAGCTTTTCCCTTTACTGGGACCTGAATATAATTTCCTTACTGCATTTATTGGTTTGTTAACAAATTCATTTGGATTGTTTCGATCAACTCTAGTTAAACGATCAAGATGCCTATCTCTTCTAATTGAAGCACCACCAGTTTGTGGTAATTCGCCATCCATTAAATCTTCAGGTATTTCCGAAAGAAATATTGAAGGAATTGTTGCTTCACGCATTCCACCCCATAATCTTCTTTCTCTGGCATGACTTAAGAAAACTTTTTCTTTAGCTCTAGTAATACCTACATAGCATAATCTTCTTTCCTCTTCAAGAAGTGAGGGAGTATCTATTGATCTATGGCTAGGGAAAAGACCTTGTTCTAGCCCAGTGATAAAAACATTTTGAAATTCTAAACCTTTACTATTATGCAGAGTCATGAGAGTTACAGAGTTAGGATTATTTTTCTTCGTATCATTATCAGTTGTTAAGGCTGCAGTAGAAAGAAATCCCTCTACATCTCCACTTTCTGTTTCTTCTTCATATTGAGTAGCTGCATTAATTAGTTCTTGTAAGTTATTTCTTCTATCTTCAGATTCTTCAGTCCCACTAGAGAGCAAGTCACTTAAATAACCACTTTTTTCTAAAATAAGTTGTAGTAGTTGAGCAGGACCTGAATTTTCTAGGTAACACAGTAGATCATTCATAACTTCAGTAAATTTATTAATTCCTTTTGATGATCGGCCTATTGTTTCTTCAAGACTTTGCTTATCATTAAGAACCTCCCATAATGGGATATTTAACCTATTAGATATTTCATTAAGTTTTTGAATGGTAGTCTTACCAATCCCTCTTCTTGGAACATTTATGATTCGTAAAAGACTAACGTTATCTGAAGAATTAACCAGAACTTTCAAATATGCTATTGCATCTTTAATTTCTCTTCTATCATAAAAACGCAATCCTCCAAAAATTGTATAAGGAATGCGCCACCTTACAAGAGATTCTTCTAATACCCTCGACTGAGCTCTGGTTCGATATAAAATTGCAAAATTTTTCCAAATTGGGTTTTGATTATAGTTATTGAGTGATTTTATTTTATTGGTAATTGCTTCTGCCTCGGAAATTTCATCATCACAGCTGAGTAACGTTAAAAGTTCCCCTTTTTCTTTAGTAGCCTTTAAAACTTTGTCAATTCTTTCAGAGTTGTTTTCAATTAGTGAGTTTGCAGCATCAAGGATATTGGAAGATGACCTATAATTTTCTTCTAATTTAATTAAAGATGATTTTGTATCGTCGTTGATTGAAGTTTTAAAATCTTCTTGAAAACCAATTAAAATTCTGAAGTCAGCTGCTCTGAAACTATAAATACTTTGATCAGCATCCCCAACTACAAAAATTGACCGATCTTCCCAATTGAAGAATTTTTTTGGTTCAGTATTTCCAGCCGTAATTAATTTTATAAGTTCATATTGTGTTCTATTTGTATCTTGATATTCGTCAACTAAAATATGTTTAAATCTTTTGTGCCAGTAATCTCTGACTATATCATTTTGCCTCAATAAGAAAACAGGCAAAAGTAGAAGATCATCAAAGTCTAA
>QCRB01000022.1 GCA_003209425.1 Prochlorococcus sp. AG-459-E08 | reverse complement strand
ACTTGAAGATCATGAATTTTTCCAAGTTTTAAGAAATAAACTAGGTTGGGGTTTGCCCCATGTGGCTAAACCTAACAAATAAATATTATTTAAATTTATTTTTCCCCTTTTAATAAAAAAACGGGATTATTTGGTTCTAGTCTCATTCCCTCAGCGATACTTAAGCTTTTGTAGGTCTGAATTAAATTTAAATTTGTTTTGAAATTTTTATTTTCTAATTCCTCTTTCAATTGTTTAATAGTTTGGATATCAATTATTGGGATGACGATAATATCTCCAATACTCATGTCCTGAGCAAGTTTATTAATAATTTGAAGTTTAGTCTTCTTATCACAACCTCCAATTACTACTCTATTAGGTTTTTCAAAAGAACTTAAATTTCTCGTATTCAAGATATTAATTATGTCTTCCTCAAAAATAAATTTTGGTTTAACGCCAAGTCTTTTTGAGTTCTCCAGTATTAATGCTTTTGAGCCAATCCTTTTATCAATACAGAATAAGTCTAAATTTGGCCTTAATTTTAATGCCTCTAACCCAATTGAGCCACAACCTGCTCCTATATCCCAGATAATACCATTTTTCGGGAGCTCTAGATCAGCTAAGATTTGGACGCGAACCTCTCTTTTAGTAAATAAATTTGGTCTATCATCAAAAGTTTTAAAAATATGGTCGCTAATTCCGAAAGGAGGGAGATTATTATTTGAGTAATTTTCCTTTGTTTTTGTAAGAACAACAATGTTCAAACTTGATATTTCACAGGGTAATGATTCTTTAAGATTTAATTTTCTTATATTTTCGTTGTCGAATCCTATTTCTTCACAGAGCCAAAAATCATAGAAGTCAATAAGATTTAATTCTGATAAGTTTCTTTTGATTATTTCTAAACTTTTATTATTTGAATCTGTAATAATAGACAAACTTGAAGGCCTTGCTTTAAGAGCCTCAACTAACTTATTAGAATCTCTGCCGTGAATACTTACATTAACAGTATCTTGCCAAGGTATCTTTAACTTACTAAACGCTAATTGAATGCAAGTATTTGAAGGGTAGAAACTTAATTCATCTTTTGAAAAATTTTCTAGTAATATTCTCCCAATTCCAAACCAAAGTGGATCTCCTCTAGAAATTAAAATAACATCAGTTTTTTGAGATCTAAGCAAGTTAACAAGTTCGTTATTACTTTTGCTCGAAAAAAATGATTTCTTTTTTAATAAACCATTTTCGCTCCATGATTTAATTTCTTCAAAATATGAATTTGGAGCTACAATATTTTCTGTTTCTAAAAATAGATTTTGTAATTTGAAAGATAGATCCTCAAATTTATAAGAATTAATCCCAATTACATGAATTTTTCTATTAACTTCAGTCATCAATATTTAATGAAATGGAACTAAATTGTTTGAATGTTTTATTAAGTTATCTTATTATTATTTCAGTTATGATGGTAAATTAATTGTCTGAAAGGAGAAAGAGATTACATGATTTATTGTTAACTCTAATTAATAAAGATAGTGAATTTGAGTTTATTGAAGAAGATTCTAGCGATTTAACATCTAGCTATTCTGAAAAAGATACTTTAAATTTATCTCGAGTTATAGAAAAAAATCGTAAAATAATCAAAAGATATCAAGCTATTGTAAGAACAGCTGTAACTCTAGATGCACTGATGGATTCTGAAAATGAAGAAAATTACAAAATCAAATAAAAAAATTTTTTTAAAAGGAATATTACCTCTACTTTTACTAATCTCCTTTATTTTTAACCCATTAAAAGTATCTGCAGAAATTGCAGAAACCGAAATAAATGGGGAATTTATGAATGCTAGCAGTGAGTTCTTAAGGGACTTGGACTTTGAAACTTGGCAATTAGTAGCTTATAAATCACCTCTTTTTGAAGATAAATTGATCTTAAGAGTAATAGGATATCCAGGAAATCTAAGGATTGATCATCCCACTGACTTGAGGGTTGAATCAGGCAGAAAACAGTGGCTTTTAGATGATAAAACATTACTTAATCTGGAATTGGCAAATGATGGAAGACAAGCTGCAGCAGAATTCGATCTTGATGAATTGATTAAAAATTTAGATAAAAATAGACCATTAAGATTATCTTTGTCAGGAGTTTTTTCTGAGTTACCTGTTCCGCCTTTTGTTGTTAAAGAGTGGAGATCAATAAACTGAATTTGATTTTTGGAGATGTCTGAAAAAAATGTAAGCCATACAAAATGGATGAAGAGAGCAATTTTTTTGGCTTCCTTAGGCAAAAATACAACGAGTCCTAACCCTAAGGTGGGAGCAGTGATACTTGATAAGAATGGAAGCCTCATTTCAGAAGGGTTTCATTTCAAGGCGGGAATGCCTCATGCAGAGGCAATGGCTTTTAATAATTTAAAAAAGGATGCTAAAGGTGGAACTATGTATGTGAATCTTGAACCTTGTTGTCATCAAGGTAAAACACCTCCATGTGTAGATAAGGTCATATCTTCTGGGTTAAAAAAGGTATATATATCTATTAAAGACCCTGATAAAAGAGTTTCTGGTAAAGGTATTAAACTTTTAAAAGAAGCTGGAATAGAAGTTCACTTAGGATTATGTAAAAAAGAATCCTTAGATCTAAATAAGGCTTTCATTCATAGGAATTTTACTAAAAAGGCATTTGGCGTTCTTAAATGGGCAATGAGTATAGATGGAAGAATAGCTTTAAAAAATGGAAAAAGTAAATGGATTACTAATGATGAATCAAGATCATTAGTTCATTCTTTTAGAGCAGAATTTGATGCAATAATCATTGGAGGAAACACATTAAGAAGAGACAACCCACTTTTGACTACTAGAGGTTCCAAAAGTCCTGAGCCTTTGCGAGTTGTTTTCACAAAAAGTTTAGATCTCCCTTTAAAATCTAATCTCTGGGATTGTAGTAAGGCAAAAACACTGGTTATTTATGATTCTTCTACAGCAAATGAAAGCTACCTCTCAAGGATTCCGAAATGTGTAGAGGTTGAAAAGGTATTATCTGATAATCCAGAGTTAATTTCAAAAATACTTGCAAAAAGAGGATGTAATAAAGTTCTTTGGGAATGTGGCCCGGGCTTGGCTACTGCCGCTATTCAATCTAATTGTATTCAGGAACTTATTACTTTTATCGCCCCAAAAATTTTAGGTGGAGAAAATAGTATGAATCCTCTAAGTGATTTTGAATTTAAAGAAATGCACGAAATTATTAAATTAAGTGCTTCTCAGTTTAGTTTGATTGGAAATGATATATGCGTTAAAAGTTCATTCAAAAATTAATTTTTATACTAATTTTTATGAGTCAAAGTACCGTACGGTTCTTACCCAAAAAAAATAATACAGATACGGAAACTCTTCGTTTAGTTTATAATAAGTTCAAACTTGACCATAACTATGCCAATAAGACAAGACGATAATCAACCTAATAGAAGATTTGGAATTGTAAATATTATTTTGATAGGAGTTGGAGCATTACTTCTATTTAGTAGCCTTTTCCCTAACCAAAATATGCAGATTCCTAGGGTTCCCTACTCTTTATTCATAGACCAGGTTAATGACGGGGAAGTTAAGCGTGCATATATAACCCAAGAACAAATTAGATATGAGTTAAATGGAGCTGAAGAAGGTGCACCTTCTGTTTTAGCAACAACCCCAATTTTCGATATGGACCTACCACAAAGGCTAGAAAGTAAAGGGGTGGAATTCGCTGCTGCTCCTCCAAAGAAGCCTAATTTCTTCTCGACCATCTTGAGCTGGGTAGTTCCTCCCTTGATTTTTATTCTTGTTTTACAATTTTTTGCTAGAAGAAGTATGGGAGGGGGAGGTGCCCAAGGAGCTCTAAGTTTCACTAAAAGTAAAGCTAAAGTTTATGTACCCGATGATGAATCAAAAGTAACATTTGCTGATGTGGCTGGAGTTGATGAAGCTAAAGATGAATTAACTGAAATTGTTGATTTTTTAAAAAGACCTGAGAGATACACTGATATTGGTGCGAGAATACCTAAAGGTGTTCTTCTTGTAGGACCACCAGGAACAGGAAAAACACTTCTTTCAAAAGCTGTTGCAGGAGAAGCAGAAGTTCCTTTCTTCATAATTTCTGGATCTGAATTTGTTGAACTTTTCGTAGGAGCAGGTGCAGCAAGAGTGAGAGATTTATTTGAACAAGCTAAGAAAAAAGCTCCATGTATTATTTTTATTGATGAATTAGATGCTATCGGTAAAAGTCGTTCAGGATCAATGGGAGTAGTTGGTGGAAATGATGAGAGAGAACAAACTCTAAATCAGCTTCTTACAGAAATGGATGGCTTTGCCTCAGCTGATAAGCCCGTTATAGTACTTGCTGCTACGAACCAGCCGGAAGTACTTGATGCTGCTCTACTTAGACCTGGAAGATTTGATAGACAAGTACTAGTAGATAGACCAGACTTATCAGGCAGAAAAACTATTTTAGAGATATACACAAAAAAGGTAAAACTTGCAGATTCAATAGATTTAGACTCTATAGCCCAAGCTACTAGTGGATTTGCAGGAGCTGATCTAGCTAACATGGTAAATGAAGCAGCTTTACTTGCTGCAAGAGCAAAAAGAAAAAGTGTAGAACAACAAGACTTAAGTGAGGCAATAGAGAGAGTTGTTGCTGGTTTGGAAAAGAAGAGTCGGGTTTTGCAAGAAGACGAAAAGAAAGTCGTTGCTTATCATGAAGTCGGTCATGCAATAGTGGGTCATCTTATGCCTGGAGGTTCCAAAGTTGCAAAGATTTCAATTGTGCCAAGAGGCATGAGCGCCCTTGGTTATACTCTTCAATTGCCAACTGAAGAAAGATTCTTGAATTCAAAAGAGGAATTAAAAGGGCAAATAGCAACACTTCTTGGAGGAAGATCAGCAGAAGAAGTGGTTTTTGGAAAAATCACAACTGGTGCCTCAAATGATTTACAAAGAGCTACTGATATTGCTGAACAAATGGTTGGTACATTTGGCATGAGCGATATTCTTGGCCCTCTTGCTTACGACAAACAAGGTGGAGGTCAATTTTTAGGTAATGGAAATAATCCCAGAAGATCAGTTAGTGATGCTACTGCTCAAGCAATAGATAAAGAAGTAAGAGATCTAGTAGATGATGCGCACGAAACTGCACTAAATATTTTGAGGAACAATTTACCCCTTCTTGAATCAATTTCTCAAAAAATTCTTCAAGAAGAAGTTATTGAAGGAGAGGATCTCAAAACACTTTTAGCAGAAAGTAAAATGCCTGCATAGTAGAATTGATTTTTCACAAATAATTAGATGCTAAAGCCAATCAAGCTTGCTAATAAAAATTTTTTATCAAGCTTGGATACTTCAAGTGAAGAGATTTTTCATATTCTAGAAATCGCTAAAAATTTTAAAGATAAAGATTTAAATATTGAACTTCAAGATAAAGTTTTAGGCCTAATTTTTGATAAATCCTCTACTCGTACAAGGGTTAGTTTCAAGGTGGCAATGTCAAAACTTGGAGGTACTACAGTTGATTTAAATCCTACAACTTCCCAAATTGGAAGAGGCGAGCCAATCAGAGATACTGCAAGAGTGTTAAGTAGATATTGCGATGTTCTTGCTATAAGAACATTCAAACAATCTGATCTTGAAGAGTATGCAAGATGGTCTTCTAAGCCAGTTATTAATGCTCTTACAGACTTAGAACATCCATGCCAAGCTTTGGCTGATTACATGACAATCAAAGAGGAATTTATTGATTTTAAAAATGTTGTTTTAACGTTTATAGGTGATGGTAATAATGTCGCAAATTCCCTTATTTTATGCGGGGCATTACTAGGAGTAGAAGTTAGAATTGCATGTCCTAAAGGTTATGAACCTAACTCTATTGTGGTTAAAAAAGCATATGAAATATATAAAAATAAGGATTTGTTGAAAATCACTAATGACCCTAATTCTGCTGTTTTAGGAGCAAACGTCCTATACACAGATGTTTGGTCATCTATGGGGGAAGAAAATCTAAAAGAAAAGAAAGATAGGGATTTTCATGGGTTTACCCTTGACAGTGATTTACTGGAAAAAGCCGCTGGAAATGCGATCATCCTTCATTGCCTCCCAGCTTATAGAGGCAAAGAAATTTCTGAAGAAGTATTTGAAAGTCCTCAAAATAGAATTTTTGAACAGGCTGAAAATAGATTACATGTACAACAAGCTTTACTTGCTTTATTGATTTCTTAGGATTTTTTATATTAAAAGCCCCCTAATTTTTTTGGAGTTATTACAAAAGCATAAATTCAATTTAGTTTGTTTTTCTGCCATACCTATCTTCAAACCTAAAAATGTCATCTTCACCAAGATAATCTCCGCTTTGAACTTCAATTATTACTAATTTTTCTTTGTAAGGATTAGATAATCTATGTTTTGCTCCAATTGGAACAAAGCAACTTTGATTGGCTTTTAAAAAAAACTCTTTTTCATTAATTTCAATTTTTGCATTTCCTTCAACCACAACCCAGTGCTCTGCACGCATTTTATGTAATTGAAGAGAGAGGGATGCCCCAGGATTTACTTCTATTTTTTTTATTTTCCATCGTGATGAGTAATCTACAGAAATGTAGTTCCCCCAAGGTCTAAAAACTTGAACATTTTCATCACTTTCTCTTCTTTTGGAGCATCTTAATTGTTCAACTATGGACTTTACTTTTTCTGATTCACCTTTTTTTGAAACAAGTACTGCATCATTAGTCTCAATTACTACAAGATCTTCAATCCCTATGCCCACTGTTAATCTGCTATTACTTTTTATAAGACAATTTTTAGAAGACATTTCTATAGCATCTCCAATTAAGACATTACCGTTTAAGTCTTTTGATGAATTTTCCCAGAATGATTGCCATCCTCCAATATCACTCCATTCGACATGCAATGGGAATACCACTCCTGATGATGTTTTTTCCATAAGAGCTTTGTCGATGGACAAATTAGGACATTTATTAAAATAGTATTTGTCAAGTCTTTTAAAATCTAGGTCATTTATATTATCTTTGATAGCTTGCTTGCACAAATTAGTAATTTCAGGAGAAAACTTTTCCATCTCTCCAATTAATACACTTGCTTTCGCAATGAATATTCCGCTATTCCAACTATAACTTTTATCTTTAATAAGTTCCTCTGCTAGCTTGAGATTAGGCTTTTCAATGAATTTTTTTATTTTAAATGGATTTATAATATCTTCTCTAAATTCTTTATCAGCTTTAATATATCCGTACCCAGTCGCTGGTTTATTTGGCTCAATTCCAAAAGTTACGATATTACCTTCTTCAGCTGAAAGTTGTGCCTTAATTATTGATTCTAAAAAGACTTCAATATTTTTTATTTTGTGATCTGAAGGAAGGATTAATAATATAGGATCCTCACCATATGAAAGTGATTGCAGAGCAGCACAAGTAATCGCAGGAGCAGTATTTTTACTAAATGGTTCTAACAGTATCGAGCTTGGTTTTATATTTATTTTTCTAATTTGTTCAGCGGTAATAAATCTATGTTCTTCATTGCAAACAATTATTGGAGGCTGAATATCTTTCAAATTATTTATTCTTTGCAAAGTTATTTGAAGAAAAGAAAGACTGTTTTCATCATTAAGTGATAAGTATTGTTTTGGATAACTCCTTCTAGAGAGTGGCCAAAGTCTTGAACCCGATCCGCCACAAAGTACTACTGGAATTAATTTATTTTCTATTTTCAAAATTAGTTTCTTTTGAAATTTGCCTTTGCAACTTTATTTTACTCTCGGGATTGGTTAGTATAACTTTCTGTCAAATAATTAATTAAAAATTGAAGAATAGTTAGGATTCTAAATATCGTACAAATTTTTATATTAAAAAATTTGCTTATTTAATTATTTATAGGTACAAATGTATTAGAGTACAAATGTTTTATGAATGAAGCTGTGAATAATAATCTTACTGATGCTCAGAACGAATTATTAGAGTGGATTAAAAACTACTTAAAAGATTTTCAACATAGTCCTTCTATTAGGCAAATGATGAATGCCATGGGTCTAAAATCTCCAGCTCCAATACAAAGTAGACTAAAACATCTGCAAGAAAAGGGTTATATTTCCTGGCAAGAAGGAAGAGCAAGGACTTTACAATTGGTTGATAGTCTTATGGATCAAGAAATTCCTGTTTTGGGATCTATTGCTGCAGGCGGTTTGATTGAATCATATTCTGATCTGAATGAGACACTTGATTTGTCTGATGTATTAAGTAAAAAGGATATTTTTGCATTAACTGTAAATGGAGATTCAATGCAAGACGCTTTCATTACTGATGGAGATATGGTTTTAATGGAACCTGTTTTTGATAAAAATTATTTAAAAAATGGCACTATAGTTAGTGCGATGGTCCCAGGTATTGGAACCACTTTAAAATATTTTTTTAAAAAAGATAATAAAATTTTTCTAGAAGCTGCTAACACAAACTATGAGCCGATTATTCTTGACCCTAATCAAGTCTCTATTCAGGGAAAATTACTCGCAGTATGGAGAAAATGTTGACAAATTAATCTTTAATAAAAGATATTTCATAGCCCTTCTTTTTCAATAAGGATTCTTTCTTAGCTAACTCTAAATCAGACTTAATCATGTCTGATACTAATTCTTCTAATGTTGTCTTAGGAAACCATCCCAGCTTGTTATTTGCTTTATTAGCATCACCTAATAGTGAATTTACTTCACAAGGTCTGAAATATTTTTCATCTATCTTTATGACAATTTCATTAGTATCCGCTCTTCTCCCAATTTCATTAATACCTTCCCCTTCCCAAATAATACCTCCCCAGCCTAATTCCTTTGCAGATAGTTCAATGAATTTCCTTACACTTTCTTGTCTTCCTGTTGCTATAACGAAATCTTCAGGAGTTTCTTGTTGAAGCATTTTCCACTGGATCTCAATATAATCCTTTGCGTGACCCCAATCTCTGATGGAATCAATATTTCCTAGGTATAAATATTTGGTTAATTTTTGATCAATTTGAGACAGTCCTCTAGTGATTTTTCTAGTAACAAATGTTTCTCCTCTCCTTGGACTCTCATGATTAAAAAGAATTCCATTACATGCAAAAATTCCATAAGACTCTCTATAATTAACCGCTATCCAATAAGCATATAGTTTTGCGACACCGTAAGGACTTCTTGGGTAAAAAGGTGTTTTTTCATTTTGAGGGGTTTCTTGTACAAGACCGTAAAGTTCAGAAGTGCTTGCTTGATAAAATTTTGTTTTATCTACTAATTGAAGAATTCTTATCGCTTCAAGTATTCTTAAGGTGCCAAGTGCATCACTATTTGCTGTATATTCTGGAGTTTCAAAGCTAACAGCAACATGACTTTGAGCCCCAAGATTATATATTTCGTCAGGATTAATTTTTTGAATAATATTCATTAAATTAATGCTGTCAGTAAGATCGCCATAGTGTAAAAGGAAGTTTGGATTATTAATATGTGGATCTTGATATAAATGATCTATTCTTTCAGTATTAAATGAACTTGCTCGCCTTTTAATTCCATGCACTTCATAATTTTTTTTTAATAGGAATTCAGCCAAATAACTTCCATCTTGGCCTGTTATCCCTGTAATTAATGCAACCTTTTTTGCCATACTAGTATTTAGTAGAAGTAGTTTGCGATCAAGTATCAATCAAAAATTAATCAAATCATTTTCTGAGTTGTTCTAATAAAACTAAACGAAAATGCTCAATAAATTATTTTTAAATTTGTTGTTTGATATATTTTACTAATACTTTATCTTATCCCCAATACCTCTTCCAAATAGAGTTAAAAATAAATATTTAAAGTAGTTGATTTGGTTATATTTTGAAATCATATATGAATCTATTAATGCTAGTTTCTTGGGGTTAGACATATCAATCCCCATAACTTGTGCTAAGCCAGTAATGCCAGGCTTTACCAGAAATACATTTGTTTTATCTCTTAGTGAAATTAACTCTACTTGATTAAATAAACATGGCCTTGGACCAACTAAACTCATTTCTCCTTTAATGACATTTAAAAGTTGTGGTAACTCATCTAATTTTAAAGTTCTTATTACTTTTCCAAATCTTGTTATTGACTCTTTATGCACTAAATGTGATGCCAATGAAGGTGTACTTACTTTCATTGTTCGGAATTTTATTAAATTAAATGGGATTTGATTTTTACCAACCCTTTTTTGTATAAAAATGGGTTCTTTAGACTCTATTAAACACCCAATAAATACAAAAATAAAAATGGGAATGAAAATTATTAAAATAGTAAAAGCTATTATAATATCGTAGATTCTTATTACTTTATAAATACTCAAAACGGAAAATATATTTCATAATACTATATTTTGAATCATTTTTTTATAAAAGTATGATCAACAATTTTGGTATTAGGATAATAATCTATTACAACTTTTTTTAGTTTTTTACGAATATTTTCCAAATCATTTTCCATGATTATTTCTTTAAGTGAATTGATTTCTTTTTCTAGTTTGGAATATTCTATAAATGGCTCTTCAGACCTAAAAATTTTTGGATGCTTTGTTTTCCTTGGATTTTCAGATAATAATAATTCCTCATATAATTTTTCACCAGGTCTTAATCCAGTTATTTGGATTTCAATATCACCTTTATTGTTAAATTTATCTTTTACAGATAATCCCGATAATTCAACCATTCTTACTGCAAGATCATATATTTTTATAGGCTGACCCATATCTAATATAAAAACATCTCCACCTTTTGCTAATGCCCCAGCTTGGATCACTAATTGAGCAGCTTCAGTAATAGTCATAAAGTATCTTGTTATTTCTTGATGTGTCAGTGTCAAAGGTCCACCTTTCTTAATTTGATCTCTAAATTTTGGTATTACAGATCCTGAAGAATCTAAAACATTTCCAAAACGTACAATAGAGAATTTTGTTTTGTTATTTTCAATATCTGATTGATTGTTTCTTTTGTTTAAAGCCTGAAGACAAAGTTCGGCTAGTCTTTTTGTAGCCCCCATTATGTTAGTTGGCCTTACTGCTTTATCTGTAGATATAAAAACAAAGTTAGAGACTTTATTAATTGATGCCAACTTTGCTAATTCAAAAGTTCCTAATACGTTGTTCTTTAATCCTTCTATTAGGTTATATTCAACAATTGGTACGTGTTTATATGCTGCTGCATGATAAATTGTAGCTGGTTTCCAAATGGAAATTATTTCTTTCATTCTTCTTTTATCTTGCACAGAACCTATCAGTGGAAGAATTTCTATGTCAGAAGACTTAATCTGTTCAAGTTCAGAGTGAATTTTATAAAGTGCATATTCACTTATTTCTAATAGAAGTAATTTTCTTGGTTTAAATCTTATGATTTGCCTACATAATTCACTTCCAATTGATCCGCCAGATCCAGTTACCAAGATTGTTTTATGGAATATGTTTTTTTCCATGAGCGATTTAAATGGTTCAACCTCAACCCTATCCAGTAAGTCATCTATCTCTAAATCAACAAATTCAGTTATCAATCTTTCCCCCTTAGCAATTTCAGATATCTCAGGGATTCTTCTAATAGCGATTTTATATTTAGTAAGATTTCGAATAATTTTTGTTCTTTGTTTTTTTGCAATACTTGGCAAAGCAAGCAGTATTAATGATATATCTTTTTTCAAAATTAATTTACTTATATCATTTGGAGAATATATTAATTTCCCATCTATTTTACATCCATGTTGACTTAGATCATCATCAATAAAACCTTTTAATGAAATATCTGTATTTTCTTGCATAGCTCTTACTAATTGTCTTCCGGCTTTACCAGCCCCATAAACTAAAGCATTTACAATATCATTTTTGGCGTAATGATCATTGTTTAATTTTCTTAAAATATATCTTATGAGAAGTCTCCATGAGCATATTAAAACTAATAACAATAAGGGTTGAATTATGCCAAGAGTTCTTGGTATGCCTTTTATACCTATAAAACTTATTAATAAAGTGTAGAGGATGCTATAAGAAAACATAGCCCTTGAAACTGTTAATAATGAATTAATTCCTGAGTATCTAAATATAGTTTTATATAGACCAAAAAAATAAAAAATTGGATAAGAAATTAAAATAGATAAAATAAGAGCAGTTAAACCTCTCTGTGAAAGCGAAATAAAATCTCCAAGTCTTAAATAATAAGCAACCCAAACTGAAAAAATTGAGCAAGCAAAATCAAGACAAATAGCAAAAAATGTTTTAACTGATCTTGGTTGAGAAGGTATTGTATTTAATAATTTTTGAAGATCAAAAAACATATTATTTTAAAAATCTAATCTTTATAAAGATTAAGCTAATAATAATTTTTCATTATAAAACATGAAACAATTATTTAATTTGATTAATAAAGAAGATTTTATTTAATACATTCATCATTAACCAAAATAATTATAATTTTATCAAATATTTAAAATTATATTTTTGTATGGGAGCCAGCAATAGGCATGATTTGCATTTTGAAGCCAAAAAGCCAAACTTATAAAACATAAAAAAACTAAAGAAAAAGTAACATATTTACTTTTAATTTTTATTATTTCTGCATCCGGTAAGAAAGATAAAATATAAATGCTTATTGGAAAGCCATAGAGTAAAAATCTATATGCGAAGATAGTATTAAAAAATATGAGAAAAAATAAGAAAATCTCAAAAATAAAAAAGAAAATTATTGTTTTTTTTAAAAATTTATTAAATTTAAATTTTGAAATATTTTTGAGATAAAGAGTAATTGGTAAAAAATTAATAAACCAAATTACTATTGCACTTTTTGCAGCATTATATGAGTTAGAGTGTTCTACATACTCTAAAATTTTGTAAAAAACTGATTCATAATTATAATAAGTTAGCAATAGTAAAATTGTTCCAAGAATTAATGGAATAATTATGTTTAATCTTTTTTTTTCAAAAGAATCTATGAATACTACCAAAAGACTGCTGAAAATAATTGCTGAAAAATGAAATAAGGAGGAAAAAATATTAAATAATAGGAATTTATTCAAACTTTTATTAGAAATAAATATAATACAAAGCATTAAAAATGAAATTGCTATCGACTGTCTTATTAGACCCATACCAAGTACAACAAAAAAATAAGGATAAGAAATAGTTAATGCTAAATAAGGTCTTTTTAATTGACTGCAAAAAATAAATAAAGGCGCTGTAAAAAAAATTGAGAGGAAAAATATCGTTCCCTGAAAATCAAATTTATAAGAAAGTATTTTAATAATTAATGTATACCCAATATCATATATTTGATTCCCAAGTTCTTTAATATTATTTTGTGTAGATAAAATATTCCAACTTTTTGAATTTACTGATGCAAAATTTTCAAAATACGCATTCCAGTCACAACCTATTTCACTTCTAAATCCAATAAAAAAAGTAAGAAATAAAAAAGTTAAAAAATAAAAGTATTTACTTTTTATTAGGGTTATTTTATTACTATTACTTTCTAAAAAAGTTAAGCATGATAAAAAGATTAAAGGTATGGAGTAAATGATCATATATTGTAAAGATTTAATATTTGATCATTAATAATACTTGTGTTGAATTTCTTTTTTACTATTTTTCGGGCGTTAATGCCGTAGCTTATAGCTAGTTCTTGATTTTCTAAAAATTTCTTTATTGCGTTTTTTAGATTATTTTCATCTTTTACTGAGATTAATAATCCCGAGTAATTATTTATAATTATGTCATTACAACCTGGCACATTTGTTGTAATAATAGGTAGATTCATTGAGGAGGCCTCAAGAAGCGATTTTGATAATCCTTCTCTCCAGGAAGGAAGAACAACCATATCCATTTTTTTATAAACTTCTAACATATTGTTTGATTTACCTATGAAGTTAATATTTTTATTCTTAATAATTTCATCAAAATTTTTCTTATTAAGATAGCTTTTGTTTTGAAAATCAATTTCTCCTGCGATATTCAGTATAAATTTATAATTACTGTCCCAAAGTTGTTTGCAGACATTAATTAATTCCACAATACCTTTTTCTTTAATAATCCTTGCAGGAAACAAAATCTGTATATTCTCGTTGAATTTGTTTTTTGTATGATTAATTTTAAAATAATCAGTATCAACTCCAGAACCTTGGATTATTTTTGAATTTTGTATATTAGTAAGCCCTATATTTATAAAAATGTTCATATCAGACTTGTTATGGAAAATATTTATAGTATTTGAATGCTTAAAGGCAAATTTATAAATAGGAGTGAAAATTTTATTGAATAAATTCCTTTTTTTACTTTGACTGAAAAATGAGGGTCCTAGTCCAGTGATGTGATTTAAGATTTTTTTTGTTCCTAAAAATCTCCCTACTATTCCTCCATAAATTGATGGCTTAATTGTGAAATTATGGACTAAATTAGGCTTATATTTTAGAAAACAATATAATATATTAACTATAGTAAAAAATTCTAAAATTAGATTTTCAGATCCTCTTACTAAAAATAATTTGTTTACTTTAATGAAATATTTTTTTATATATTTTGCATATTTATCAGTTGTAGAAAGTAAAATTAGATCATGACCTTTTTTGTTTAGTTCCTCTAGTAGTTCACTTCGGAAATTGTGCAAATACCATGTACAATTTGCAATTATGAGAATTGTTTTTTTTTGATTTTGATTATTAGTTTTCAATTTTCAATTATGCATGGATTTATTTTATCTTTTTTTACTAAATATTAAAAGAAATATTGGTATTATATATGATGCTTCAAAAATTTAAATCGAAATTAATTTTTTCCCCTTTAATATCATAGCCCGATCGCATATCTTTACAACATTCGGCTTATGGGAAATTATAATAATAATCATCGAACCTAATAATTTTTTTATTGATAAGATAATTTCTTCTTCAGAGTTTTTATCCAAACCTGTTGTAGGTTCATCTAATATTAGTATTTTTGGTTCTGAGTATAATGCCCTTGCTAGAGCTAATTTTTGTCTTTCTCCTCCTGAGAATCTTGCTCCTCTATCATAGACAACTTCATTAATTCCATCAGGAAGATTTTTTACTAAATCCCATGCATTTGCCATTTGAAGTGATTTTTTAAT
>QCRB01000021.1 GCA_003209425.1 Prochlorococcus sp. AG-459-E08 | reverse complement strand
CACGGTTAATTGTTATTTTTACTTGAGACTCCTCAGTATTTTCGCAATCACCTGCCATAGATGCCATTCTTCTTTTACTAATTGCGTCAACACCATTACTAACAAGTTCTCTTAAAAAGATTTCATGGTCAGAGTATACTGCCTTCTTGATAATTGGGAAAATATTTTCGGTATTAATACGAATTTCGCCTTTTTCCATTTAAAAAAAAATCAAACATACAAATCCTATTTCGTAAAAACTAGTTAATCAAGCTTAATTAGGAGTATTGTCCGAACAAAATATGAATTTAAAAGTAAAATAAATTTATTAAAAGGTTTTATTTAACCCACAAAATCTCACTACAATTATTTTCTTTCATTATTTGATTGGCTTTAGTTAAGTCGTCACATGGATTTAGATGTAAGACAGCGATATTTCCTTTTTTCTGTTGTTCTTTTTGTTCATTCATACCTTTTTCTAACAAATAAGAATCCTTAAACATCAATAAAATCTTTTTTTTATTTGCCTTTTCTTCCTTAATTGAGTTTCTTAAAATGTCTATTGAAATTGTAAACCCAATCCCATTTAAGATTTTCTCATTAGGACTAAAGAATCTTACTAACTCATCATATCTTCCCCCTTTTGCTATGACACTTTTATTTTTACCATCATCACCTATTAGTTGAAAAACTATTCCTTCATATAAATTCAAGTGTGGTTGAAAAGTGGGATCGAGTTGTAATTTAACACCATATTTATCTGATATTTTTGATAATGTTTCAAATAAAAAATTTAAGTCATCTAAAGTTTTACTAGTACCATATATACTTTTTAATTTTTTTAATATTTCGCTTGGTTCTCCTCTTGTAAACAAGAGATCTTTAAGTATATATTTATCATCTTCATCAATTCCTAATTTTGATAAATTATCTTGATCAAAATTAACCAGACTTTTCTTAATTTCTTCAAAATTATTATTCTTATATTTATTTAAGATCAAGTCCATAATTTTTGTAGTGCTTACTAGTAGAAATAAATTACAACCATCCTTCAAATTAATATTATCGATTGCATCAAACAATATATTAATAACTTCAATTTCTGGGTATTTTGTGTCATATCCAATTAATTCAATTCCACTCTGCAGTTTCTCTTGGAACTTAAATGAATTTTTATTATTTTGTTTTTTATCAAAGACCATTCCATTGGTAAATAATCTTATAGGTCTTTTTTTATTTATTAATCTAGTAGATGACAATTTAACAATAGATGTTGTCATTTCTGGTCTAAGACATAATGAATTATTACTAACTATTCCCACAACCTGATTTTCTGCAATAACACCACGGCCTTTTATTGTCTCTAAAGTATTTATAAATGAGGGTGAGACCTCTTCATAACCCCATAGTCTATAAATACTATTTAAATTATTTATTATATTAGAGTTATTTTTTACATCAACTAATTTAATTTCTTTTATATCTGTCATTTTTATAATTAATGAATTTTAGGTATAGAGATTTTTTTTAAATGGTGAAACCTTATCTAGTTCATTTTTTAATTCATTCTCAAGGCTGGGAGAGCAAGCTAGAATTCTTCCAGAAGTTAAATTAAATTCGCCAGATGGATAATCAGAAATAATTCCACCAGCCTCTCTAACAATAATAGCACCGGCCGCTAGATCCCATACCTCTAATCCTCTTTCCCAGTAACCATCGACCTTACCTGCAGCAACAAATGCAAGATCAACTGCTGCTGCTCCCCCTCTTCTAACTCCTCTAGTTTTATGTGTTAAATAACAAAATTCAGCATAATTATTATCCTCAGTCTCGAATCGGTCATAAGAGAAACCAGTTACAAGTAGACTATCTGAAAGACTGGAAGGACTAGATACTTTAAGTTCATTATCATTGCAGAATGATCCTAAACCTATACAGGCTGAATATAGTTCATCAATATAAGGTACTGATATAGCACCTATAATTGGATTATTTTTATACACAAGACCAATAGAAGTTCCAAAGAATGGATATCCATGGGAATAATTTGTTGTACCGTCTAGTGGGTCTATACACCATGTTAAATTTGAGGATTTGTTTAATTTTCCAGATTCCTCTGCATGGATAGAGATATCAGGTGTTTCTTCTAATAAATATTCTTTTATTTTATTTTCAACTTCCAAATCTACGTTGGTAACAAGATCTCCTTTCCTGCCTTTAGATGAAATTTTTTGAATTTTATTGTAATTAATATTTAGAATTTCATTACCGATTTGTGCGGAATTCTTTGCTATCTCATACAAATTGGATAAGTTTAGTTGATTTGCAAGTTCCTCTATTTCATTTAATTCGAACATGATAATTAATCTTCCTCAAATTCCCAAGGTGGAGCTACTCTTGTATTTCCCCTTCCAAAATATTGTCCAAATTGTAAATCGTAAACTTCATCTTCGTAAGTTGTTTCCACCTCTAGATCTGAAGTGGCTTTAGCGACACAAAGGAGCGCATAGCCTTTGTCTTTTAAGGATTGCGATACACCCATAGCTTCAGGCTGTTGCAAGGAACCAGATTTAATTTTCACTGCGCAACTTGTACAGCAACCATTTCTACAAGAAAATGCAAGTTTGAAACCTTTCTTTTCAAATTGCTTAAGTATATATTCATCACTATGAACCTGCTCTTGGTAAACCTTACCGGTTTCCTTATTTTTAATGATAACTTTGAAAGTCTTCTTCAAATAACTTTCCTCAAAAATGGGATGACAAAGGGTTAAAATGTATTTCTTGGGAGAGGTGGCCGAGTGGTTGAAGGCGCAGCACTGGAAATGCTGTATAGGGGCAACTTTATCGAGGGTTCGAATCCCTCTCTCTCCGTTTTATACTAGTTTATTTTGGTTGGTTACATCAACAACATTCTCTGTAAAAAATGTTTTAAAGTTGATAATAATAATTTTGACAAGTTATAAATAACCTTTTTTATTTAAATTAAGTTGAAAATATTTGATTTTTACTATTATATGTAGATATCTAAGATAAAAATTAATTAAATTATTAGTAAATTTTGCTTAAATTTAGCGATCTAAAATCATGGGTCAAATAATTGGAATAGATTTAGGTACTACTAACTCTGTAGTAGGAGTTATAGAAGCTGGTCGTCCAATTGTTATTGCTAATTCTGAAGGTTCTAGAACTACACCTTCAATAGTTGGTTTTACAAAAGACAAAGAAATTGTTATAGGAGATCAAGCAAGAAGGCAACTTGTTTTAAATCCAAAAAATACTTTTTATAATTTAAAGAGGTTTATTGGTAGCGACTGGGATGAATTAGATGAGAATAGTATTTCTGTTCCTTATAACGTTAAAGCTAATAATAATGGAAGTGTTAGGGTTCTCAGTCCAAATACAGAAAGAGAATATGCTCCTGAAGAGTTAGTCAGTTCATTAATCAGAAAATTAATTAATGACGCAGAAACATATCTTGGCGATACTGTTGACTCCGCTGTTATTACTGTACCTGCTTATTTTAATGAATCTCAAAGGCAAGCTACAAAGGATTCTGCCATATTAGCTGGAATTAAAGTAGATAGAATTCTAAATGAACCTACTGCAGCTGCTCTAGCTTATGGCTTTGAAAAAAGTTCTAATAATAATGTTTTAGTTTTCGATTTAGGAGGAGGAACGTTTGATGTTTCATTATTAAAAATTTCTAATGGTGTATTTGATGTTAAAGCCACTTGTGGTGATACACAGCTAGGAGGAAATAATTTTGATTCAAAAATAGTTGATTGGCTTGCTGAAAAATTTCTTACTAACCATGATATTGATCTTAGAAGGGATAGACAAGCTTTACAAAGATTAACTGAGGCTGCTGAAAAAGCTAAATGTGAATTGTCAGGTTTGCAAAAAACAAAAATATCTTTACCCTTTATCACCACCAGTAAAGAGGGACCATTACATATTGAAGAAACCTTAGATAGAAAAATATTCGAATCATTATCACAAGATTTACTAGATAGATTATTAGAACCTGTGCAAATAGCTTTAGAAGATTCTGGATGGAACGCAGAAGATATTGATGAGGTAGTTCTTGTAGGTGGCAGTACAAGAATCCCAATGGTTCAACAATTAGTTAAGACTCTTGTGCCTAATGAACCTTGTCAATCTGTTAATCCTGATGAAGTTGTTGCAGTTGGCGCTGCCATACAATCTGGAATTATTAGTGGTGATTTACAAGATTTACTTCTAAATGACGTTACTCCCTTATCTTTAGGTTTAGAAACTATTGGTGGTCTTATGAAGGTACTTATTCCTCGTAATACACCAATACCAGTTAGAGAATCTGATGTTTTTAGTACGTCGGAAGCTAATCAATCATCAGTGGTTGTTCAAGTAAGGCAGGGAGAAAGACCTTTAGCCTCTGAAAATAAATCTCTTGGTAAATTTAGATTATCAGGAATACCTCCAGCTCCAAGAGGGATACCTCAAGTCCAGGTTGCATTTGACATTGATGCCAATGGTCTTTTAGAAGTAAGTGCAACTGATAGAACAACTGGAAGAAAGCAAACAGTTACAATTTCTGGAGGGTCAAATTTAAATGAACAAGAAATAAATTCGATAATTGAAGAAGCTAAAGCAAAAGCTAGTGAAGATAGAAAGAAGAGATCTGTAATTGATAGGAAAAATAGTGCTTTAACTCTTATTGCACAAGCTGAGAGAAGACTTAGAGATGCTTCTTTAGAATTTGGACCTTATGGTGCGGAAAGACAACAAAGAGCTGTAGAATTAGCTATTCAAGATGTTGAAGATTATATAGATGATGATGATCCTCAAGAATTAGAAATTTCAGTTAGTGCTCTTCAAGAAGCATTATTTGGTTTAAACAGAAAATTTGCAGCAGAAAGGAAATCCGATAATAATCCATTACAGAGTATTAAAAATACTTTTGGCTCATTAAAGGATGAATTGTTCTCCGATGATTATTGGGATGATGACCCTTGGGATAATCAAATGAATAGTAATTATAAAAATTCGAGGTATGGTAATTCTAGGGATGATGATCCATGGGACAATGACTATTTCCTCTAAAAAAGACTATTTGTCGATTTTGGGTTTATCCTCCAATTACGACGATAAAGAACTTAAAAAGGCCTTTCGAAGAGAAGCTAGAAAATGGCATCCAGATTTAAATAAAAATGATCTTAATGCAGAAGAAAGATTTAAATTAATTAACGAGGCATATAAATATTTACGTGATCTAAATAAAAGGAATGAAAGTTCGGATGAAAATATTCAGGAATATTACGAAAATAATAATTTCAAGACAGGTTTTCCTGATTTTCAAGATTATCTTGATTCATTATTTGGTTATGAATACACAGCCACGAATATCGATGAATATGAAAGTGAAAGATTAGAGGATGAATCTCTAAATGTAGAGAATGATGAATTCAATAAATATGAATACCCTACTACCTCTCCAGATGAGCCACCTCCCGTTAAACTCCACGAAGATATTGAAACAATTATTGAATTAACGCCTCATGAGGCTTTAAATGGAGCTTCAATTTTAATAGAACTTGAAGATCAAACAGTAGTTGAAGTTGATACACCTCCATTTGCTGGAGATGGGTGGAGATTAAGACTTGAAAATATTGCAAGGGGTGGCAAGGATCATTATCTACAATTAAAAGTTCAAACTGATAATGGTCTGAGAATTGATGGTTTAAGAGTTTTTTATAAATTAGAGTTATTTCCTCATGATGCTCTTCTTGGTTGTGCAGTAGAGGTTCCTACCCTTAATGGAAATGTCACTCTTCAAGTACCTCCAAAATCATCTACCGGAAGAATGCTACGTTTGAAAGGTAGGGGTTTAACTTTCGAAGATAATATAGGTGACCAATATGTAGAAATCTTGGTAGTTATACCTGCTGATATTAATGATGAAGAAATTGCTTTATATACAAGATTACAAGAATTATCACTTTCTGATTCCTAATCAAATATTATATTAATAAAAAATGGAAAATTATGAACATATTTGTTCTTTTATATAATTCAGGAACAGATAAAGAAGGAATTCATTCAATCGAACTTAAAGGAAGGACCATTGTTCTTATGTTTGAAGATAAGGATGATGCAACAAGATATTGTGGTCTACTGGAAGCTCAAGACTTTCCTTTGCCAACAGTTGAGATGATCAACATAGAGGAAATAAAAGATTTCTGCATTAAATTAGATTATGAATGTAAATTAGTAGAAAAAAATTTTGTCCCTAAAACTGCAGAAGATAGGTTATTAATTTCACCGCCCCAAAAAAACCTAGACCTTGAAAATTGGGAGGAAGACAAAAATAGTAATAAAGATAACATTGATATAAATACCATTAAGGAAAACCTTGAAAAGTTGCTTTAACTATTAAAATAACAATTAATTACTAAACAAATAAAACATGAAAACTGCATTATTTGAAACAGAAGTTGGGAACATCAATATTGAATTTTTCTCTGACGACGCACCTAATACTGTTAAAAACTTTACGAACCTTATTAGTGATGGTTTTTATGATGGTCTTGCATTTCACAGAGTAATTCCAGGATTTATGGCTCAGGGTGGATGTCCAAATACTCGTGATGGAGCATCCGGCATGCCCGGAACTGGAGGCCCTGGATATAATATTAAATGTGAAATTAATTCTAATAAGCATCTAAAAGGCTCACTTTCTATGGCTCATGCAGGAAAGGATACAGGTGGTAGCCAGTTTTTTATAGTTTATGAACCACAACCTCATCTCGATGGAGTTCATACTGTTTTTGGTAAGACTGATGATATGGATGTAGTGCTAAAGCTTACAAATGGTTCAAAAATTCTAAAAGCAACTTTAAAATAGTAATTTAGCCTTCAAACACAATACTAAATGTCTCTTTATCTAGATTAAATTTTCTTGAAGATGAATATAAAATTTCATTATTAATAGTAAATTTAGTATTGATTAATTTGATGCTATTTTTTGGGTGTAATGCTTGTTCAATATTTCTAGAGACAATAATTCCAATCTTTGTACTATTTTCATAATTGGATAGAAACTGAATTAATAATTCAATATTCCTTATTTCTTCATCAGTAATGCTGGAATTGGTTCTATTTTGATCATGTAGAATTCGCCACACTAATTTCGGTCGATTCCAAAAAGCCAATAATCTTGGAGTACTTTCCAGTTTAATATTAATGTTTTTTTCTCTACAGAATTTAATAACGTTATTTTTTATTGGAACTAAATCAATAGATTTATATTTGCCGTCAAGAAAAATTGATATAAATGGATCGATATTCCTAGAATTTGGATTATCTTCATCAATCATGTGGCCTAACTTTGTTTTTTTTACACTCAAATATTCTGCATTGTTATCGTTTGGACAGATTACTAATGGAACTCTTTCAATAACCTCTATTCCATAACCACCTAATCCAGCTATCTTTCTAGGGTTGTTCGTAAGTAATTTTAGTTTTTTTATCCCTAAATCGGTTAATATCTGTGCTCCAACTCCATAATTTCTGAGATCAGCTGGAAAACCTAATTTTTCATTAGCTTCTACAGTGTCTAATCCACCATCCTGTAAACTGTAAGCCTTTAATTTATTTATTAAACCAATACCTCTGCCTTCTTGCCTCAAGTAAACAACAACTCCTTCCTCCTCCTTTTCTATCCTTGATAAAGCAGCTTCTAACTGAGGTCTACAATCACAACGTAATGATCCAAAAGCATCGCCAGTTAAACACTCTGAATGCATTCTTACTAGTACTGGTTCTCTTAATTTTGATGATTTTTGTTTAACTAATGCAACGTGCTCTGAACCATCAAGTTCATTAACATATCCATAAGCTTTGAAATTACCAAAAATACTTGGAAGAACAGCATCGGATTTTCTAAATACAAATCTCTCAGTTTGAAACCGATAACTAATTAAATCAGCTATTGATATTAATTTCATTCCCCACTGTTTTGCATACTCTTTAAGTTGTGGAAGTCTTGACATGGAACCATCAGGATTTTGTATTTCACAAATAACTCCAGCAGGATAAAGACCTGACATTGCCGCAATATCTACTGCCGCTTCGGTATGACCAGCCCTTTTTAATACTCCACCTTTTTTAGCTCTTAATGGAAAAATATGTCCCGGCCTCCTTAAATCATCAGGTTTTGTATTTGGGTTTATAGCAACCTGGATTGTCTTTGCCCTGTCTTCAGCGGAAATTCCAGTAGTAACATTATTTTCAGGTCCAGCATCAATTGATATCGTAAAAGCTGTTTGATTTTCATCTGTATTTCTATCTACCATTAATGGTAAATCTAAAGAGTCAAGTTTTTCGCCTTGCATAGCTAGGCATATAAGACCACGTCCTTCAGTAGCCATAAAATTAATTTGCTGAGGAGTCGCGAACTGAGCCGCACATATTAAATCTCCTTCATTTTCTCTTCTTTCATCATCTACAACAATTATGCATTCACCATTTCTTATAGCTGCCAAGGCATCGCTGATAGGATCAAATTCAATTTTAAAAGATTCATTTATATCCAAAATTGTTCCATTATTTGATTTGGGACTTGTTTCTTTCATTATTCCTATCAATATAGAAAAATAGTGTTTTAGTTACCTTTAATTCAACACTTTATAATCCTATCTCAAATTCTGCCAATTCAAAGAAATGAATGTTGCAATAGTAGGTGCTACTGGTTACGGCGGTATTCAAGCGGTAAATCTTTTAAAGAAAAATAAAAAATATAAAATATCATTTTTAGGAGGCAATAAAACATCTGGATCAAAGTGGAATGATAATTTCCCTTTTATTTATCTAGATAATGATCCGCATATAGAAGAAATTTCAGTAGATAATATTTCAAAAAATGCAGATTTTGCTTTGCTTTGTTTACCAAATGGTTTATCTTCAACCTTGACGAGGAAATTATTAGATAAAGGAGTTAAAGTTATTGATTTATCAGCGGATTACAGATATAAGTCTTTAAATGAATGGAAAAAAGTATATTCCAAAGAAGCTTCTATTTATAAAAGGAATGATGATGATTTATGTAAAGAAGCAGTCTACGGTCTTCCTGAAATAAATAAAGAAGCGATTGCAAAAGGAAGATTAATTGCATGTCCAGGATGTTATCCAACATCTGCCCTTATTCCATTAGTTCCCTATCTTTCGCAAGGTATTATTGAAAATGAAGGTATAGTAATTGATTCTAAAAGCGGAACCTCTGGAGGTGGTCGAGAACCTAACCAAAAGTTACTCTTATCAGAATGTGGAGAAGGTCTTTCAGCATATGGATTGATAAACCATAGACATACATCAGAGATCGAGCAAGTAGCATCTTTAATTTCTGGAAATAAAATTGAAGTTCTTTTTACACCTCATTTGCTTCCAATTTCAAGGGGTATGCATTCGACTATATATGGGAGATTAAGAGATCCAGGACTAACATCTGATGATTGCAGAATTCTTTTGGATAATTATTATAGAAATTTCAAAAATATTAAAGTCTTACCTGTAGATAAATTCCCATCAACAAAATGGGTTAAAAATACAAATCAAATTTTCCTTTCTGTTAAAGTTGATATTCGAAATGGAAGGATAGTTATATTATCTGTAATTGATAATTTGTTAAAAGGACAGACTGGGCAAGCAATTCAAAATTTAAATATTATGAATGGATATTCAATGGATGAAGGTCTTGAGCTAACTAATAATTTTCCATAAAATTACTTCTTATCAAAAAACCAGCATGAGAAATTGAGTGAGGTAAGATTTTATGCTCAAGCATATGTATTCTTTTGGAAAGTGATTCAATATCATCATCATTTCTAATTGACAATGCAGCTTGTATTATAAGTGAGCCACTATCTACCTCTTCTTCAACAAAATGTACTGAACAACCAGTTATTTTGGAACCATTTGATAATGAGTCTTTTATCGCAGAAGAACCCTTATATGCAGGAAGTAATGATGGATGAATATTTATAATTTTATTCTTAAATTTATTAATAAAAAATGGAGTGACAATTTTCATCCATCCTGCCATAACAACAAGTTCAACATCATAATGAATTAAAGTCTTTACAATTTCTAATTCAAATAGCTCTTTTTGCAGAAAGTCTTTGCCTCTAATGATTTTGTGAGGTATTTGTTTACTTTCAGCTCTTTTTATACAACCGGCGTCATCTTTGTTAGTTATAAGAACTTTTATATCTATATCTAATTCTCCTTTTTCTGAGAGATTAATTAACTCCTGAAAATTTGTTCCTTTCCCAGAAGCAAGTACACCTATTTTTAATTTTGGTGAAAATCTTCTAAATTCAGATATCTCTGGCGAAATTATGTAATTAAATGATTTATCCACAGTTTTTTATTTTTTCCAATGATAAATTCATATGAAATAAAAAAAACCCTCAATATTAATTATTTATATTCAAAAACATATTTATTTGACGATAAAAATTTAAACAAATTTAAATGATTCAAATCTTTGTACTATTCGTATAGATATAATTAAATAATAAATAAAAGAAACAAATATATAAAATGAATGGAGATTTAAACTCTTGGGATAAATTTTGTAATTATCTTTGGTTTGATAATAAATTAAACATTTGGTTAGACATAAGCAAAATTAATTTCACAAGTAAAGAGATAAAAAATTTAGAAGAGAAATTTATAGATGTTTTTTCATCAATAAAAGAATTAGAAAATGGTGCAATCTCAAATATTGATGAAAATAGACAAGTTGGACATTATTGGCTTAGAAATCCATCAATTACACCCTCTTCAAAAATAGGTGAGGAAATTAGCGCAGATATTTATGCAATCTCTGAATTTGGAAAACAAATTTTAAACGGGAATATTAAAAATAAGAATAATCAGAAGTATACTGATGTTCTATGGATAGGAATTGGTGGGAGTGGTTTAGGACCATTACTTATTACAGAGTCACTGCAGAAGTGCTCTAGAGGCTTAAATTTTTCTTATATCGATAATATTGATCCTTTTTTAATTAGCGAAAAGATAGAAGAGTTATCTGAAAAATTATCAACAACATTATTTGTAGTAGTAAGCAAATCAGGTGGTACTCCTGAACCTAGAATTGCTATGGAAATTATTAAAAGTCACTGCGAAAACAATTCTCTTGAATGGAATTCTAATGCTATAGCTATTACTATGAAAGATAGTAAGTTATATAAAAAAGCGACTTCTGAAAATTGGTTAAAAATATTTAATTTGCAAGATTGGGTTGGAGGAAGAACTAGTATAACAAGCTCTGTGGGATTACTTCCATTAGCTCTTATTAATGAAAATATATCTGAATTTATTAGAGGTGCATCATTAATGGATGATGCCACACGTATAAGTGATTTTAAAAATAATCCAGCAGCACTATTATCATCCGCATGGTATTTAACTGGAGATGGTATTGGAAAGAGAGATATGGTCGTATTACCTTATAGAGATAGGTTACAGGTATTTAGTAAATATCTCCAGCAATTAGTAATGGAATCATTAGGAAAGAAATTCAATAGGAATGGTGAAGTAGTTAATCAAGGTATTTCAGTTTTTGGTAATAAAGGATCTACAGATCAACATGCTTATGTTCAGCAACTGAGAGATGGAATTGATAATTTCTTTTGTATTTTTATTGAATTATTAGATTCTCCATCTACTAATATTTTTGATGATAAAGAGAATCCTAAAGAATATCTTTCTGGTTTTTTGCAAGGAACCAGATCAGCACTCTCTAGTGAAAACAGACAAAGTATCACTATCACTTTAGAAAAGTTAAATTGTTTTTCACTAGGAGCCTTAATCGCATTATTTGAGAGGGCTGTATCCTTTTACGCTGAATTGGTAAATATAAATGCATATGATCAACCTGGAGTTGAAGCTGGAAAGAAAGCAGCCGCTAATATAATTGATTATCAACAAAAAGTAAGTAATTTATTAGACGAAGGTGGAGAATATTCTATAAATGAAATAGCATCAATATTGGATGATTCAGTGAGTGAACCTATATTTTTCATACTCCGTGAAATGTGTTTCGGAAATGATAATTATTTAGTTAAGGGCGATTGGTCAAATCCAAATTCATTAGTTATTCAAAAAGTAAATTCTTAAACTACGATATTCATAATTTTCCCTTTAACAATAATTATTTTTTTTATTTCCTTATCTTGAGTCCATTTTAATATGTTAGGTCTTTTAAGAGTCAATTCTTTAATTTGATTTTCACTCATATTATTATTAATATTTACTTTATCTCTAACTTTTCCATTCACTTGTATTACTAGTACATATGAATCTTCCTTTAGTGCCTCGGCATTAAAGGAAGGCCAGTGTTCTAAATGCACAGATTTTTTAAATCCTATAAGATGCCATAATTCTTCTGAAATATGAGGTGCAAATGGAGCCAACAAAATGCAAAATGTTTTTAAACCCTCAATTTTTAAATCATTGTTTACGTCATTAATGGAATTTGATAATGAATTATAAAACTTCATTAGTTCTGAAATCGCAGTATTAAATTGATTATTTAATATGTCATTGGAAATTTCTTTTATGGCTATATTCATTGACTTTATTAAACTTTTTTCTTTATCTGGGTAGGAATTAGATTTACCATTTATATCTTTTGCACAATTCTTATAAAGCTTCCAAATTCTGCTTAAAAATCTAAATTGTCCTTCAACATCTGTATCTCCCCATTCCAAATCTTTTTCTGGTGGGGCTTTAAACAATATAAACATTCTTGCTGTATCTGCTCCATATTTTTTAATTACTGATTCAGGATCTATTCCATTATATTTTGACTTTGACATCTTCTCGAAAAGAACTTCGAGTTTACTATTGTCAATTGGATCTGTAGGATTTGATAGATCATCAATATCGGAAGGAGAAACATATTTACCCGTTTTATTGTTTTTATAGGCTGCGGCCTGAACCATTCCTTGCGTTAATAGTTTTTTAAATGGTTCATCAATTTCAAATAGTTCATTATCCCTCAAAGCTTTAGTGAAAAATCTTGCATATAACAAATGCAATATTGCATGCTCTACCCCTCCAACATATTGATCTACAGGCAACCACTTATTGATTTCAATCTTTTCAAATGGCTTATTAGAACATTTTGAAGATGGATATCTTAAAAAATACCATGATGAACACATGAAAGTGTCCATAGTATCAGTTTCTTTTCTTGCCGCTATTCCACATTTTGGGCATGTAGTATTTATCCAATTATTATTATCACCTAAAGCATTAATCTTGTTAGCCGAGATTTCTATATCTTTTGGTAAGGAAACAGGTAATTCCGATTGCTTTAATGGAACAGATCCACATTTTTTGCAATTAACTATGGGTATCGGACATCCCCAATATCTTTGTCTAGAGATTAACCAATCTCTTAGACGATATTGAATCTTATTTTCTGCCCATCCATTATTTACTCCCTCCTCTGAAATTTTTATTTTAGCAATAGTATTTTCTATACCATTGTATTGATTTGAATTAATAAGATATCCTTTTTCTACATAAGCTTCTTCAAGCTCTTTATTTTGTTCATTTTTATCCTTTATTATTACCTGTTTAATATCAATATTATTTTTCTTGGCAAATTCAAAATCTCTTAGATCATGAGCAGGCACTCCCATAACAGCGCCTGTACCGTATTCATCGAGAACATAACTTGCCACCCAAATAGGAATAGGTTCAGAATTAACGGGATTTATTGCTGTTAAGCTAGTTTTTATTCCAATTTTTTCAAGTTCATTATTTTTATTATTTTTCAAATATTGTTTAAGATTTTCTATATCTTGTATTGTTTCTTGATCAGAAATATTTTTTACTAATGAATGATTAACAGAAATTGCTAAATAAGTAACTCCAAATAAAGTATCTGGCCTTGTTGTAAATACAGTAATATACTCATCTGGATTGGTATTGATATTGAAATTAATATTTGTACCAATTGACTTTCCAATCCAATTATCTTGCATTATTTTTACTCTTTCTGGCCAGTTATCTAATTTTTCTAAATCATTCAATAACTCATCCGCATAATTAGTAATTCTTAAAAACCATTGCTTTAATAATTTTTTTTCAACTATTGCCCCAGATCTCCAAGATTTACCCTCTGAGTCAACTTGTTCATTCGCTAGGACTGTATTATCTATAGGATCCCAATTAACTTCTGATTCCTTTTGATATACAAGACCTGCCTTATATAACTCTAAAAATAGATATTGAGTCCAAATATAATAATTTTCATCACATGTTGCAAATTCCCTATCCCAATCAACTGATAGTCCCAAAAGCTTTAATTGTGACTTCATATGAGAAATATTTTTTTTAGTCCAGACACTTGGACTAATTCCTCTTTCAATCGCTGCATTCTCAGCAGGCAAACCAAAAGCGTCCCAACCCATTGGATGTAAAACAGATTTGCCTTTAAACCTTTGGAATCGAGCTATTAAGTCTGTAATAACATAATTCCTAACATGACCCATATGAAGATTACCTGAAGGGTAGGGAAACATTGATAGGGCATAAAATTTATCGCTATTCTCAGTTAATTCATCTGTTTTGTATAAATTCTTTTCTGTCCATATTGACTGCCATTTTTTTTCTATTTCAGATGGATTATATAAATTGGTATCAGCCTCATATTGTTTATCGAAAGAAATCACTTAATTTTTATTTGTTAAATTATTATTTTAATATCCATTGTATAAAATAGAAATAGATTGTTAAAAGGAATAATTTATAATTAAAATTTAAAATATATTATCTACAAATGAAAAATATAACTTTTGAAAAATATCAAGGTAACGGAAATGATTTCGTGATAATAGATTCTAGGGGAAATGAATTATATAAAAATTTCAAGACAAATAAAATATTTGATATAAAAAAAATTTGCAACAGGCAATTTGGTATTGGAGCAGATGGTGTGATTTTTATAGAAGAACCTAATGAAGAAAATTATGCAAAAATGATAATTTTTAATTCTGATGGTTCTGAAGCACAAATGTGTGGAAACGGAATTAGGTGTTTAGTTGAGTATCTCCACGTAAATGATTCAATGAATAATAAAAATATAGAATATAAAATTGAGACTAAAGCAGGTTTAAAAATTGCAAAATATATAAATGATGAAATTACAGTAAAAATGGGAGTTCCAATTTTAGAATGTCAAAATATTCCAACAACAATTGAAAAAAAAATAAATTCAATTCCTTCACACGAATTTATTGAGAAAGATTTTAATAATATGGGTTATGCCGTAGGAATGGGAAATCCTCATTTAATATTCTTTGTAAAAGACATAGAGTCAATTGTTCTTTCCAGACTTGGTCCTATATTTGAAAAAAATGAATTATTTCCTGAAAAAACTAATGTGCATTTTTGTAAAATTTTGAATAGAGATAATATCAATGTAAAAGTATGGGAAAGGGGTGCAGGACCAACCTTAGCTTGTGGAACAGGTGCCTGTGCTATCCATGTAGCAGCTTATAAATTAGGCCTTTGTAATTCACAAACCATAGTAAAATTACCAGGAGGTAATCTTAAAATTGATTGGTCAAAAGACGATTCTGAAGTCATGATGACCGGTAATGCTAAAAAGGTTTTCTCAGGATCAATGTTATTAAATTAATGGAAGATAATTTTATCTATTTAGATAATGCATCCACAACTCCATTATCTGAGAATGTTTTAAATATAATTAATTCAACTTACAGGAATTATTGGTATAACCCTTCATCTACATATGAGCTAGGGATAAAATGCTCTACATATCTTGAAAAAATTAGATCCAAAATTGCTTATATATTTGAAGCAGATTCAGAGGATATAATTTTTACCTCTGGTTCTTCGGAATCGACAAATATTGTATTTAATAATATTTATGAGAAATATAAAAATGCTAGGGTTGTTATTTCAAATGTTGAACATCAAGCAACAACTATTTGTGCTAATAAACTAAGAAAACAAAATTGGGATATTTACGAATGGACGGTAAATAATGATGGAATTTTAAATATTTCTAATATCGAAAACATTTTAAACAATGATACAAAGCTTGTATCAATTATTTGGGGACAAAGTGAAATTGGGACAATACAGCCTGTCCAATTTATTGGTTCCAAATGTAAAGAATTAAATATAATGTTTCATTTAGATGGAACTCAAATATTAAGTAATGGAATATTCAGTTGGAAAGATCTTAAATGTGATTTTTTAAGTTTATCTGCTCATAAATTTGGAGGTCCAAAAGGGATCGGTATTCTTTTAACAAAAGAAAAGTCTAGACAAATTTTAAAAAATAATGACATATCACTTACTCAGGAATTTTCAATTAGACAAGGTACACAAGCTTTGCCATTAATCGCTGGAATGTATGAATCATTAAAGAATATTAAAGGAAAAATAAAATTATATGATTACATAACTGAATTTCCTTCTAATAATATTAGTAAACTCAAAAATTATTTTTTTCAAAAAATTAAGGATAATAATCATATAAAGATTACGGGTAGTATTAACCATAGACTTCCCAATCATATTTCGTTTCTACTATTAAATAAACTATTTGAGCCTATAAGGGCCTATAAGATTGTTAATTTCATGTCAGAAAATAAAATAGCCATAAGTAGTGGAAGTGCATGTTCAAGTTCATCTGGGAAACCTAGCTCAACACTTAAAAATATTGGTTTAAAAGATGATGAACTATATTCAAATATTCGTGTTACTTTAGGTTCAATAAACAATAAGTCAGAAATAGATAAATTTTTAGAACTTATTCAAATATGTATTGACAAATTTTAATGGAAACCAATTACAGACTACCTAAAGATTTAAATGAATCTCTTAAAAATATGGAGGATGCAATTATTCCAAGTTTATTAGATTCAAATAAAAGATTTACTATAGAATTTAATTTTGAAGGATTGAAGTTTAACAGAATTGGAATAACTATTTACAAGATATTGTCTAAAAATAATAATGTATTTATAACATTTGCTGATCAAGGTGCTGTGGCATTGGCACAAAGAGACTATCCAGATATCAAAGATAAAATTTTTACTTTTAAATCATTTAATGAATCAAATAATATAAATAATATTGATAGTGTAATGATATCGATACTGCCTCAGCCATATGATTTCGATACATTTGAACCAATGTCTGATAATTATCAAGGTATGCATTATTCATTAAATCCAAAATTTGAAGATGCCAATATTGGTATTGGAAGTGTTATTAGAGAGCGACGTAAGAACTTTGTCAAAACATGGAAAAATATTTATTTTTTGCAGCCTTTAAATAAAGCTGCTCTTATGCATATTTATCCAAATAACTGGTTGCTTTTCAAAGAAGAAAATAAAAGATATTTTTTTAAAAAAGAATTTGAAATTAAACCCGACAATGAATCTATTTTTGTAAATTTATAGATTGAATGTGATAAAAAAAATTTATTCATTTTTCTTAATTGTTCTTGTATTAGTAACATGTCCTTTCTTAATAAGATATTTACTAGCAAATCAGAAGATAACTATTTTAAATAGTATTTATTTTAATTTCCCTGGAATAATTACTAAAAACAAAATATGTCCTACTTATGATGCTTTATTGAATCAAACGCTTGATAAATCTTTTAGTGTATCAATTATTAATAATAAAGGTGAAATAATTAGTTCCTACAATGAAGATGTTCCAAGGTTGCCGGCATCTAATCAAAAATTATTCTCATCAGCTTATGTTTTAACTAAATATAAATTAAATAATAATTTAAAAACTTTCTTATTTAAAAATAAAAACGATTATTTTTTACAAGGGCAAGGTGATCCAGATCTTAATTATGAACATATAATCGAACTAATTTCAAATGTTAAAGAAAATAAAATTATTAACTTTAATATTGTAGAAATTGATTCAAAATTATATTGGCCTAGTGGTTGGACAAATACTGATAAACTTTACGAATATGGATCTCCAATTACAT
>QCRB01000020.1 GCA_003209425.1 Prochlorococcus sp. AG-459-E08 | reverse complement strand
AGAATAAAATCTTTAGTAAATGAAGAACTAAAACAATATTTTAGACCTGAGTTTTTAAATAGACTTGACGAAATAATTGTATTCAGGCAATTAACTAAAAATGAAGTTAAAGAGATTGCTGAAATAATGCTGAAAGAAGTTTTTGCAAGATTAGAAGATAAAGGCATAAAATTAGATGTAACTGATGCATTCAAAGAAAGACTTGTTGAGGAAGGCTATAATCCATCTTATGGAGCAAGACCATTGAGAAGAGCTGTAATGCGCTTACTAGAAGATAGTTTGGCTGAAGAAGTTCTTTCCGGAAGAATAAAAGATGGAGATAAAGCTTTAGTTGATATAGATGATAATAAAAAAGTAACAATCAATATTTCCCCAGAAGAGTCTTCTCAAGAATTAGCAAGTGCTAACTTCTAAATATTAAAAGTAAATATGCAGTCAATTTCTCCAGAAACTATATTTAGGGGAATTGATGCTTGGGAAAAAGCTATACCTCAAATTGCTGAATTAACAAAAAGTCCATTAATTTTAGGTAGAAGTAATTCTACAAAAATCCTTAGGAGTAAAATTTTTAGAGATTTAAAAAATAATAACCTCAATGTTAATTCCGCTAATTTATACTTTGATTGTTGTTATGAAGATATTTCAAGAATAAAGAATTTTATTTTAAAGAATAATCATGATTCTGTGATTGCAGCTGGGGGAGGCAAAGTCCTTGATTCTGGGAAATATATAGCCGAGTGTCTTAATATTCCTTGTATAACAGTGCCTCTTAGCGCCTCTACATGTGCAGGTTGGACGGCCTTATCGAATATTTATACAAATGATGGCCAATTCATAAAGGATGTTGCATTAGGATCTTGTCCAAAGATCTTAGTTTATGATCATAAATTTATTCAAACGGCCCCATCCAGAACACTTGCTAGTGGCATAGCGGATGCTTTAGCAAAATGGTATGAATCCTCACTTACAAGTTCAACAATTGATGATGGTCTTGTTCAACAAGCGATTCAGATATCAAGAGTTTTAAGAGATCAACTATTAATAGATGGAGAAAAAGCATTTAAGGGTCAATTTGAAAATAATCCTTCTTGGAGAAATACTATAGAGGCTTGTGGACTTACTGCAGGATTAGTAGGAGGTATTGGGGGAGAAAAGTGTAGGACTGCTGCTGCACATGCTATTCATAATGCAATTACTCAGATAATCACTCCAAACAAATTCTTACATGGTGAGATAGTTGGGGTTGGAATATTGTTGCAATTAAGACTAGAAGAAATGAAAAATAATAATAAATTAGCTGATCAATCAATCAAACAATTGTCGTTACTTATGGAACAATTGAATTTGCCAACTACTATTGCACAACTTGGAATAAATGTTTTTGAAGAAAATAATTTAGAGAAAATTGCTGATTTTACTTGTCGAGATAAATCTGAGATCCACTTTTTGCCTTTTGAAATTCATAAACAAGATATAGTTGACCTCATTGCAAATTTTGAACAACAAAAAATTAAAATATAATCATTTTTTTGACTAAACCACATTTCGAACAACTTAGTGATTTAAATATTGAATTTTTCGATAGTGCCAAAAATTCGCTACTAGACCCTTTAGGTCTTTATTTGGCAAACGATGTTCAGTGGATCAAACTTAATGAAAACTGGAACTCTTTGAAATTCCCTGTGGTTATAGGAGGTAATGGTCAACCTATTCTCCTCCTCCATGGCTTTGACAGTAGTTTTTTAGAATTTAGGAGAATATATCAATCATTAAAAAGAAATTTCCAAGTTATAGTTCCTGATCTGTTAGGATTTGGTTTTTGCCCTAGGTGTGCAACAAAAGAATACAATCCTTCTAAAATAATTGCGCATTTAATTGATCTCCTTAAGACCTTACAAATAACAAAGAATTTAAAAATTATTGGTGCCTCTATGGGAGGCTCAACAGCTTTAAAACTTTCTTTTGAAATCCCAGATCTTATTGATAAAATTATACTTTTATCTCCCGCCGGATTATTTGGAGAACCTAAGAGTATACCTTTCCCTCTTAACCAAATAGGGGCATCATTTCTAGGATTGTCACAGATTAGAAAAAGTCTTTGTAGGCAAGCATTTGCTTTTCCAGAAGAATGTGTTGGTGAAATGGAAGAGCAAATTGCTTCAATTCATTTAGGTTGTAAAGGGTGGAGAAATTCACTTGCATCATTTGCAAAAAGTGGTGGGTTCGCTGGGACACAGAAATATATTCAAAATATCCCAATCAAAACAGTATGTGGTGAAAATGATCGCATTCTTGGAGAAAAAGAGATAAAAAATATAAGAAATATTGATAAATTAAATTTTATAGGATTGCAAAATTGTGGTCATCTACCTCACGTAGATTTACCATCATTATCGAATAAAATTATTCAAGATTATTTTTTGGAATAAAAATTTCACAATTAATTTAGATACTTGAGAATTATAAAAATATAATACAAAACAGATGGAGTAAAAATGTAGCTATCAATTCTGTCAAGAATGCCTCCATGTCCTGGTAAAAAAGTTCCCGAATCTTTTATTTTTGCATCTCTTTTCATCATTGATTCAATTAAATCTCCAACTAATGCCATAAGAGAAATTAAAATTCCATATAAAATTCCAACTAATAATGGATTTTCCCAATTAAGTAAAAATGCGAAAAATATCGCCAATAAAATAGAACAGGATATTCCTCCAATTAAACCTTCTATCGTTTTGCTTGGAGATATTGGAGAAAGAGATTTTTTTCCAAATGACTTGCCAACGAAATAAGAACCAATATCACTAGCTACAATTAAAAAACAAGAGGTTAAAGTTAAATTAAGACCAGTAGTATTAGATAAGTTTTCAAATGATATAAAACCTTGATTTGCATTAAGTATCACTGACTCTAATCCCCTTAACTTAATCCAATAACTAGGTAAAAAACCTAAATAGAATAAACCAAAAATAGAAGCTGCAATATCGGAAATTGTTCCAGGCTTTGGTTGCAAAAGTAACCAAGTGCAAATTACAACTGAACATATAGGCAAAATAGAATTTGATATTTCTCTTTCAATCAAACCTATGGTCTCAAGATAAGTAGAAATTATAATAACGAAAGATGAAAATAATGTGGTTTTAGTAGCTGGTTTTATTCCTTTAAATTCAGCCATCCTAAAAAATTCTAATAATGCTAAATAAGTAAGCAAGGCTGTTGCTAATGTAAAAAACCATCCCCCTAATAAAACAACAATTAAACCAAATATTCCTATAAGTAATCCGCTTCTAAATCTCATATCAAATTTCTATGTTTTTATGACTCTTATATTAAAATTTAACAGATCTTTGTTGTATAAACTTTGATTATTTATCCAATTAAATCTATCGATATCAATTTTTTCTCCAGGAACTATTAGAGGTATTCCAGGAGGATAAGGGCAAATAATATCTCCAGATATTTCATTTAATGATTGCGAAAAAGGAATATTCCGAGTCTCACTTCTCCAAGCAATTCCAATTTGAATTTGGGGGGCTTCAACTAAATTAAAGGGTGATTGGAGTACTTTAAGAGTGTTTAATTTTTTTGAATTTAATAGAAATTTATTCCACAATTTTACGAATAAATTAAGAAAATCTTTTTGATTCGCAAACCCTAAGCAAAAAGTAAGAGTCATCATTTCTGGTAATTCAGCAATAAGACCATTTTTATAAAAAAATTTATCAGCAGTGAAACCATCAATCCCAACCTTAGAGGTATTCAATACTATTTTTAGGGGGTCTTGGGTTTCTATGAGAGGAATATTCTTTTGGATTAATTTTTTGCAGATGCTTCTTGCCTCTAAAATTCTTTTTTGATATTTTGATAAACTTTTTTTATTAAGCCAATCTTTAAAAGACTCTTCACAAGAAGAAAGTAATAAGGAACTTGGACTAGTAGTTTGCAGCAAATTAATGCTCTTGATTAATTTTTGCTCATTTACTAAATTCCCTTTGTACCAGAGTGCAGCAGTCTGAGTCAAACCATTTAGCGACTTATGCAATGAGTGAACGACTAAATCAGCGTTTAATAATAAAGCGGATTTTGGTAAGTTAAGGTTTTCACAAAAAAGGAAATAAGAACCATGGGCTTCATCAACCAAAACAGGTAAATTTTTTTGATGACAAAGATCAATTAAAGGTCCTAAATCACCTGCGAAACCTTGATAAGAGGGACTTACAAGAATTACACCTACAATTTTTTTCTCATTAAAATTTATTTTTTTAAATACATTATCCAACCAGTTTTTTGTGATTGGTTTGTAATGACCGTTTTCTAATGAAAAATCTAGGTCAAAGAATATTGGTTGTATGTTCTGCATCGCACAGATTTTAATAACACTTATATGGACATTTCGTGGCATCAGGATAGTTTCGCCAGGATTTGCCATTGCAATTACAGCTGATTGTATTAATCCAGAGGCTCCATTAACTCCAAAAAAACATCCTTTCGCCCCAAATTTGTCAGAGAATTCTCTTTGAGTTTTGACAATTAATCCGCTTTGGGATAAAGGTGAGCCAATCTCTGGCAGTTCCGGTAAGTCCCAATACCCGGGTTGTTTTTTTAATAATTTCACTAATTTTTTGGGTAAAGCTGCCCCTCTATTGTGAGCGGGAAAAAAAAGTGACTTTAAAAACTTTTTAGTTAGAAAAGAAGAAATGCTCATAAAGTATTATTGACATATATAGAATGAGGTAATTAAGAATCCTTCTTCGATATTTTTTAACTTCAATGACAAGGTCTTCGCAATACTCAGCAAAAGGTGACTTAATTTGGTTGATTTTGAGACCATGGATTTTTATCCCAAGAGTTTTATATATCCTTTTAACTTTTATTTTTCTTTTTTTAAGAATACTTTTTCAAGGTAACAGTAAAAATAAAAATGTACAAAAAAATCTCTCAAAATATCTTTTTGATGTAATAACAGATTTAGGACCTTGTTTTATAAAATTAGGCCAGGCTCTTTCAACTAGACCGGATCTTGTTAGACAAGATTGGCTTACTGAACTGACCAACTTACAGGATAATCTCCCAGCATTTGATCACAAAATCGCTTTAAAAATTATTGAAGAGGAACTTGGAGCGGCACCTAATGAATTATTTGATGATTTCCCTGAGAGTCCTATTGCCTCAGCAAGCTTAGGTCAGGTTTACAAAACAAAAACAAAAAATAATACTTATGTAGCTGTAAAAGTACAAAGGCCAAATTTGCACTTTCTTATAAGAAGAGATGTTGTGATATTAAGGTTTTTAGCAACTTTTTTTTCACCATTTCTACCTTTAAATATTGGTGTTGGGATTGGAGAAATAATTGATGAATTCGGCAAAGCACTTTTTAATGAAATTGACTATGAAAAAGAGGGTGAAAATGCTTTAAAGTTTGCGAATTTATTTAAAGATAACCCAAATGTTTTTATCCCTAATTTTGAAAAACAGTTTTCATCAAAGAGAATTATTACAACCTCTTGGATAGATGGATTCAAGTTAAGAGATAGAACTTTATTGGAGGAAAATAATTTAGTGCCTGGCTCTTTTATAAAAACTTGTGTGATCAGTGGTCTTCAGCAATTATTTGAATATGGATATTTTCATGCTGACCCACACCCTGGGAATATGTTTGCACTTAAAGGTGGAAATGCAAATTATGGAAATTTAGCTTATGTAGATTTCGGAATGATGGATACAATTACAAATTCAGATAGACTCACTCTCATCAAGGCTATTGTTCACATAATTAATGATGAATATTATCTTCTCGCAAAAGATTTTCAGAAATTAGGTTTTTTAACTAAAGAACAAAATCTTCAAAAACTTGTTGAACCATTAAGAGAAGTTTTAGGTGGATCTTTTGGAGCTGAAGTAGGAAATTTTAATCTTAAAAATGTAACTGATAAATTTTCAAAACTAATGTATTCATACCCATTTAGAGTTCCTAGTAGGTTCGCATTAATAATAAGAGCAGTTGTTAGTCAAGAGGGTTTAGCACTAAGACTAGATCCTGAATTTAAAATTTTAAAAATCGCATATCCTTATATAGCTAAAAAATTACTTACAGATAATTCTGAGGAGATTTTAGAAATTCTTTTGGAAGTTGTTTTTGACAAAAAAGGTCGAATTCAAATAGAAAAGGTAGAAAGTTTATTAAATATATTATTTAAAGATTCTGAAAATATTAATTCAGACCTCATACCTGTTGCAAATGCTGGATTAAAGTTAATTGTCAGTAATAAAGGATCCGAAGTTCGGAAGAATCTTCTTTTGAGCCTTATAAAAGATGACAAATTTGAATTATCTGAGGCAAAAAAACTTTTAAGTTTAATTAGAGATACATTTAGCCCATTGAATATTGCAAAAAGTGCAGTTCAAAATATTATTTCGCCAGTTTAGCTTTTTATATTTACTTCCAATAAATTTACTTATAAATTTAAAAGGATTAAAATTAAATATATTATTTACTTTTGAAATTGAGTAGTCAAATAATTAATGAAATTGGGAGTATGGGATGAATATTTTTAAAAATCTTTTCTTATTTAAAAAACAAACAGTAATTGATAATGAAGTAAATCATGGATTAATTGATCAGTATGGAGAAATCGCAAGGTTAGTTAAAGAAGCAAGGATCCAAAAAAATATAACAATTCAAGAATTGTCATATATTTCAAAAATTCCTGAGCAAACGATAATTTCTATTGAAAACAATGACAAAAATACTAGACCAAAGTATCCATTTATAAGATCAATATTAATCAAATTAGAGGAATGCTTAGGATTAAAAATAAATACATTAGAAAAATTAGCAATTAGAGAGGGAGAAACTTCTAAGACAGAAAAAAATAATTTTATTGTCAACAAATTCGATCTTATAAATACATGGCAGGGAAGCCTTTTGTATTTTTTTATGTTAATTTTAAGTGTGTTTATATTGAAGAGATATTTTATTTTGAATGTACATGTTATAGAGATTCAAAATATTGAAAATAGAATCATAGATAAATAAACTTCACAAAGTCGCTATTCCCTAGTTCTCCCAAAACTATTCCCTAGATCACTAAATCTCCTAAGATTGTCTTCTATTTCTCCTAAAGGTCGATTTAACTTCCATTTCCAGTTGTTTTGTATAGTGCCAGGTATATTTAATCTGCTTGAGTCATCTAGAGATAATATATCTTGTATTGGTGCGATAAATAGATTTGCACTTGTGTTCATGCCAATTTCTATTAAACTCCACGAAGGATTTTCAGAGAATTTATATTCATCTTTTATTCGTTTTTTGGCGTTACTTTCTAAACATTCCCACCACGAGATGGAAGTAGAGTTGTCATGAGTACCTGTATAAACAACCCAATTTTCTCCTTCAATATTTTTAGGTAAATATGGGTTATCTATGTTTCCGTCAAAGGCGAATTGTAATATTTTCATGCCTGGTAGTTGGAAAGTTACCCTTAATTTTTCTACATCTGGTGTTATTACTCCCAGATCCTCAGCGATAATTGGTAAACGTTCAGTCCCTAAATCTTTTTTTAGTTTATTTAATAGAGTTCGACCTGGAGAATTTATCCATTTGCCACAAATTGCCGTTTTAGAATTACCATTAACTCTCCAGTAACCAGCTAAACCCCTGAAATGATCAAATCTTAACAAGTCCACAAGTTCAAATTGCCTTTTAAATCTTTTTCTCCACCAATCGAAATTAGTCCTCTTATGTTTTGACCAAAAGTAAGTTGGGGTTCCCCATAATTGTCCTGTTGATGAGAAATAATCAGGTGGAACTCCACTTTGAAAGATTAAGTCTCCATTCTTTAAAATTGAAAATAGTGATTTATTACTCCATACGTCGGCGCTATCCCTAGAAACATAAAAAGGTAAATCCCCTATCAACTTAATATTAATCGAATTTGCAAAGTTTTTAATAGATTTCCATTGTTCATCCAAATGCCACTGGATTAATTTTTTAACAAGTATCTCTTTTCTTTTTTTATCAATCCATGATTCTAAGAACTTGTTATTTTTTACTCTAAATTCATGAGGCCATTCCCACCAAGGCAATTTATTAAATTCCTCTCTGATCACAAAAAATGTTGCATAATCTTCAACCCAAGAATTCTTGCTAATCCATTTATAAAAATTTTGTTTTCTCTCTTTAGATTGCGAGTCCCAACCTTCTAGAAGTAGGCGACCTAATTTTTTTGATAAATCATCAGCAATATCAAAATCAAAATGATCACAATTTTGTGATGTTGAGCCTAATTCATCTTTATTGGAAATGAAAATAAAACCTTTTTCGATTAAATCATCCATATCGAGAAACCATGGATTAAGAGCAAAACTTGAGGGTGAACTATATGGAGAGCCTGAAGAATCAGTTGGTGTAAGAGGTAAAAATTGCCAGTATTCAATACCATAATTATGAAGTTTTTTTATCCACTCTTTTGCCCCTCTCCCAAAAGTTCCACATACTCTTCCTCCAGGTATACTTGAGGGATGAATAAGAATTCCTAATGATTTTTTTGTAATTATTTTTTCTTTGGACATTATTTTTTAATATATTTTGCTCTTTACAATGTAAATTTGTTGTTGATTCCCTAAGTTCAAAGATATACAAACTTTTCTTAATTGACAAATATTATTTCTAGTATTTTTTGACTGAAAAAAATTCTTTTTTAATAGACTTGAATTTTAGTTGGTTAAAAGATGTGAATTTTGAAAAGATCTAGTTATTAATTTTTGCTAAATTTACATAAACGACTACGATAAGGTTATAGTTTAACAGTGCTTATTTCGTGACAGGTTTTATCACGGCAGTGCAGAATAAAGAATCAAATTTTAATCTAACTAATAGTAGATTAAGACTAGTAAGTGGAACAACCAATCCTAAATTGGCTGAAGAAATTGCCACATACTTAGGGATTGAAAATGTACCTTTAGTATCAAAAAGATTTGCTGATGGAGAACTTTATGTACAGATTCAACAATCTATTAGAGGTTGCGATGTATTCTTGATACAACCTACATGCGCACCTGTAAACGATAGTTTAATGGAACTTATGATTATGGTTGATGCTTGCAAGAGGGCATCTGCTAGGCAAATAACTGCAGTAATTCCTTATTTTGGATATGCAAGGGCAGATAGAAAGACTTCAGGAAGAGAGTCCATAACTGCAAAACTTACTGCTAATTTACTTGAGAAATCAGGGGTCGATAGGGTTCTTGCTATGGATTTACATTCGGCTCAAATACAAGGTTATTTTGATATACCTTGTGATCATATTTACGGTTCACCTGTATTAATTGATTATTTAGAAACTTTAAATTTAGATGAAGTTGTAGTTGTCTCACCAGATGTTGGTGGAGTGGCACGAGCAAGAGCATTTGCAAAGTTAATGAAAGATGCTCCGTTGGCTATAATTGATAAAAGGAGATCAGCTCATAATATCGCGGAAAGTTTGACAGTGATTGGTGAAGTTAAAGGTAAAACCGCTATCCTTATTGACGATATGATAGATACTGGTGGAACAATTTGCTCTGGCGCTAATTTATTAAAAAAAGAAGGTGCAAAAAGAATATTTGCATGTGCCTCACATGCTGTATTTTCCCCGCCTTCTTATGAAAGATTAAGTGCTAAGGATTTATTCGAACAAGTTATTGTTACCAATAGCATTCCAGTTCTAGTTAAAGATAATTTCCCACAATTAAAAGTCCTATCTGTTGCCAATATGCTAGGTGAAGCTATTTGGAGAATCCACGAGGAAAGTTCAGTTAGCTCGATGTTCAGATAATTAAATTAATAAACAATATTATTTTTTGTTTGATTCTTGAATTTTTTTAACCTGATTTCTAAATTCTTTTTCCATCACCTCAGGTACATTATTTGGGCAATAACTAAGTGCACCTCCTACTAATTGGAACATAATGTTATTTTGCAATAATCTAGCTTCAATTTTTTGTTGTTTCTTTTTACCCTCTTTAATAATACCGCCGTGTTTTTGCTGCATGACAGTGGAAAATAAGTTTGTTGCCACAACAAGAGATTTCTCAAAATCAGCATCAGTTCCTTTAGCACTTGTAGTGCACAAATAAGTTATGCCCATACTTCTGTAGAGGTCAAGATCTTTTTCATTGGCAGGAATTAGTTTATTACTTGCTCTTAATTCCCTTAACTTAGGATTTGAATTGAAAAGAATAGCTATGAATATAAATGGAATTGATAGACTTTTAAATACATTCAAGAAATTCATATAAATCTAAACTTTTTAGTAATTAGTACTTAAGATAACATTTTTAATTTTATTATTAATTGGTAAAAAGAACTTACTTAATAATTTTTATTTCATGATGATTCTCTACTATTTTTAGTTTATTTTTATTCCATGAATATATAACTCTGAATCTATAATTATCCGAGTCTACTAGTCTTGTATGTTCAACTATATACCAATCTTCATAACATGATTCAAAAATCATTTCGTGTTCATCGACTTGCTTTATGTTTGAAATCCCTTTTTCATTACTTAAATAAAAATTTTCTCTCATAAGTTGATGACCCTTTAAGAATGCGCGCATTTCTCCTTCCTCTTTAAATTGAGGATTTTCCTCAAAGAAATTGTATTTTTTTTCTGGATACCATGTGAATTTATAGTGAGATTCCCATTGGGATTTATTCTCAAGAGCTTGAATATTTAAATTCATGCGTAAATTATAAGTTTTTTTTATTTCATCAAAGAAATATGTTCTGTTTGATTTCCACATTCCAATATTTCTCGAAAACCATCTTTTTAAGTTACTATTTAAACTAATTTCTGGAGAATTGTTTTCACCAAAATTTAGATTTTTCTTTTGATTAATGACAACCATTTATAAAAAAGTCCTATTTATTTCATAGCTTATCTGTAAAATAAATATAAATATCTTAATGTGTTTATAAGGATTAACAGCTTTTCAACACTTCAGGGCAAATCATTTGAATGATAAAAAAAAGCTAGAATTAATACTTGTAGCATCTAGAAATCAACTTTCTAGTGGTGACATTAAGTCTCTCATAGCTTATTTAGAATCTGGTGATTGTGATTTTGAGACATCTCTTCAAATTTCAGAGCCTACAGAACAGCCGGAATTGCTTGAATTACATAGATTAGTTGCTATCCCTGCTCTTATAAAGGTTTCTCCAGCTCCAAAACAAATATTTGCTGGAAGTAATATCTTTTCTCAGTTGCAGAAATGGTTGCCAAGGTGGACACAAGAGGGTTTAACAAAAAATCTAGGGATTAATTTACAGCCATCCAAAATTGATTCAATAAGAACTCAAAAAGAATTTCTTCTAGAGGATGAGCTTCTTGTTTTAAGACAAGAGAATGAAACTTTAACAAAAAGAATAGAATCTCAGGAAAGACTATTAAGAATGGTCGCGCATGAATTAAGAACTCCCTTAACAGCAGCAACTTTGGCTGTTCAAAGTCAAAAACTAGGACAAATAGATATTGCAAAATTGCAAGAAGTAATTAAAAGACGTTTAGAAGAGATTGAACTCTTATCTCAAGATCTTTTAGAAGTTGGAACAACAAAATGGGAAGCTTTATTTAACCCTCAGAAGATTGATTTAGGTAATATTAGTGCTGAAGTAATACTCGAATTAGAAAAATTCTGGAGATTAAGGAATATTAAAATTGATACTGATATCCCCTCTGATTTGCCAAGTGTATTTGCAGATCAAAGAAGAATGAGGCAAGTGTTTTTAAATTTAATTGAAAATGCTATTAAATTTTCTAAAGACTCTGAATCTATAAAAATTACAATGATTCATAAGACAAATCAATGGGTAGAAATAACGATTTGTGACGAAGGTGCGGGTATTCCTATGAGCGAACAGAAAAGAATTTTTCTCGACAGAGTTAGGCTCCCACAGACTTCTGAAGGGACTTCAGGTTTTGGGATAGGTTTATCAGTATGTAGAAGAATAGTACAAGTCCATGGGGGAAGAATATGGGTTGTATCTGAAGTTGGTGTCGGATCCTGCTTCCACTTCACCGTTCCTGTGTGGCAAGGACAAAACAAAGAGCAACAATACTTGACGAAAGGTTAGTCTTACTCTTAATTTTTAATTAGCTGTTATGCTTAATTACCTGGCCCCATCGTCTAGAGGCCTAGGACACCTCCCTTTCACGGAGGCGACAGGGGTTCGAATCCCCTTGGGGCTATTATTACAACTCTCACACTAGTTTTTTGATCTTTTTGCTTGCTTATCTACGGCAATCAAATTTTCAGAAAGATCTCTTTTTAGTCTTTTCTCTATCATCCCTATTGGCATCCATTGGTAACCTTGAACAGTAAGATCATAAATTAATGAATTTTTTGAAGTATTTTTAATATTTTGAATTTTCCAACTACCTTCAAATTTTCTAAAATCACCTTTAATTAAATTGAATTTTAAAAGGCCAAGCTCCTTATCTTCAAATAAATCGATAGTTACTTCAGCTGAAAATTTCATGCCAAGAAAATCCTGTGCACCTACTTGTTTGAGATGTACATTATCATTCTTTTGATATATTTTTTTACTTGACAAAAGATTTGGTATGTAAAGATTTAGTCGATCATAATCTGTTAAAACATTCCATAAAGATTCAAAGCTAGCAGAAGTTGTAAGTTGAGCTGCAAGTCTTCTTGTCCCACCAGAAAGCTTTTCCATCGTTTGCTCAATTGTCCTGTAGTCATTGTTTTTAGAATGATCTACTGATTCTTGAGGATTATTCATAAATGAATTTTTTAATTAGATAAAAAATTATTTCTGTGTAACTATACAGATAAAAACAACAAATACTGAAAAATAAAAATAATTTTCTTCATTTATTCCGATCTCAAAACGTAACCATTTTTGTAAAATCACTACAAATTAAACTACAAATTGATAATCTTTTATTAAAGAAATCTTAAAAATGTATTCACAAGCAAAAGTAATCGCAGGCGGATTAGCTCATATACCAGTAGTAATAGCTGTTTTTTATTTTATACTCACAACTTTTAATAAAAGAGCTTTAAAGTTTGTTGAAGAAGCAAAAACAAAAAAAACTGAGGCAAAAAATGTGGAACCTCAAAAAGTTACAGTTTTAAAAACAGAAGCTCCAAAAACAGAAGCTCCAAAAACAGAAGCTCCAAAAACAGAAGCTCCAAAAGTAGTGAAGAAAAAACATGCAGATGTTCCAGTAAATATCTACAGGCCTAAAACTCCATATGAGGGTACAGTTATTGAAAACTATAGTCTTCTTAAAGAAGGAGCAATTGGTAGAGTGAACCACATAACTTTCGACCTCGCAGATAGTGATCCATTCTTAAATTACGTTGAAGGTCAAAGTATTGGTATCATGCCGGCTGGGGAAGATGCAAATGGTAAGCCTCACAAACTAAGACTTTACTCAATAGCAAGTACTAGGCATGGTGACAATTTTAATGGTAAGACCGTTTCGCTTTGTGTAAGACAGCTTCAGTACGAAAAAGATGGCGAAACTATAAATGGCGTTTGTTCCACCTACTTATGTGATATTAAGCCTGGAGACAAAGTAAAAATTACAGGACCTGTAGGTAAAGAGATGCTGCTCCCAGATGAAGAGGATGCAAACATAGTTATGTTAGCTACTGGAACTGGAATAGCCCCCATGAGAGCCTATTTGAGAAGAATGTTTGAAGCAACTGAAAAAGAAAAAAATAATTGGAATTTTAAGGGTAAAGCTTGGTTATTTATGGGTGCTCCAAAATCAGCTAATTTGTTATACGAAGAAGATCTTCAAAGATACCTTACTGATAATCCAGATAATTTTAAATATACAAAAGCTATTAGTCGTGAGCAGCAAAATACAAAAGGTGGAAGAATGTACATTCAAGACAGAGTTCTAGAGTCAGCCAACGAACTTTTCAATATGATTGAAGATGAAAAGACACATATATATCTTTGTGGATTAAAAGGTATGGAGCCTGGAATTGATGAAGCAATGACTAAGGCCGCAGAAGAAAAAGGTTTGAATTGGTCAGAATTAAGACCTCAACTAAAAAAAGCAGGAAGATGGCACGTAGAAACCTACTAAATCTTTAATATTTTGATTTAAGTTGCATGTATTAAATACTTTTTGGTTTAGACACAATATGTAGCTAATATTAGAAAAAAAGAGGATTTTAAAAAAAGAATCCGAAAAATATGCCTTCAACTTTAAGTAATCCTCTAAGACTAGGTTTACGGCAGGAAAGAGTCATATCTCCACAATGCTTAGTAATATTTGGTGCTAGTGGGGATCTTACTCATAGAAAATTAATACCAGCCTTATTTGAACTCTATTTGCAAAGAAGAATTCCTAGTGAATTTGGAATAGTTGGTTGTGCGAGAAGACCTTGGACTGATAATGAGTTTAGAGAAAAGATGAAAGTAAAGCTATCCAATCAAATATCTGATAAAGAAAGGGAGTGGGAACAATTTTCTAATTATCTTTTCTACGAACCTGTTGACTTACAACAAAGTGATCATGTCGTAAGGCTTTCTAAAAGATTAAATGAAATTGATAAAACACAAGCTACTCATGGTAATAGAACATTTTATTTATCAGTATCTCCGAATTTCTATGCAAGTGGATGTAAAGCTCTTAAAGCAGCTGGTCTTTTAGATGACCCTAAGAAAAGTCGTTTAGTGATTGAAAAACCTTTTGGAAGAGATTATTCAAGTGCAAAAAAATTGAATAAGATCGTTCAAAGTTGTGCTGAAGAAAGTCAGATTTATAGGATTGATCATTATTTAGGTAAAGAGACAGTTCAAAATATTCTTGTTTTGAGGTTTGCTAACACTATTTTTGAACCAATCTGGAACAGAAATTTTATATCAAGTGTTCAAATTACTTCATCTGAAACAGTGGGTGTTGAAGATAGAGCAGGTTATTACGAAAGTTCTGGTGCTTTAAGGGATATGCTTCAAAATCATATGACCCAAATGCTTGCTGTTACTGCTATGGAACCTCCTGGTAAGTTCGAGCCTGAAGCAATAAGAAATGAAAAAGCTAAGGTTCTTCAAGCTTCAAAACTTGCTGAAGAAAATGAACCGTGGAATTGTTGCATAAGAGGTCAATATGGAGAGGGAGGAAATATTTCAAATCGACTCAAAGGATATAGGCAGGAAGATGGTGTTAATTGTAACAGCACAACAGAAACTTATATCGCGACAAAAGTTTTCGTTGATAACTGGCGTTGGCAAGGGGTTCCATTTTATTTGAGAACAGGGAAAAGACTACCTAAAAGACTTGGAGAAATAGTCTTAACTTTTAAAGACGTTCCTGTTCACTTATTTGAATCAACAATAATAAATCCTGCCCCAAATCAACTTATCCTTAGAATTCAGCCAAATGAAGGGGCTACTTTCAAGTTTGAGGTGAAATCTCCCGGTTCTGGAATGAAATCAAGACCTGTTGAAATGGAATTTTCTTATGATGAATCATTTGGAGAACCCTCAGATGAAGGCTATGTAAGATTATTAGCGGATGCAATGCTTTCTGACCCAACCTTATTTACTCGAAGCGATGAAGTAGAGGCAGCCTGGAAACTTTATACGCCATTAATAGAATTAATGGACAATTCTCCTTGGAAGTTACCTATTTATAATTATGAATCTATGACATGGGGACCTCCTGAATCTGATCAATTACTCTCAAAAGATAATATTTTCTGGCGTAGACCTTAAAAATGAAACCTCAACTTACACTCCAAACCCCTTTAGAGCTGCCTTATCAGGAGATTTCTAATTATCTCAATAAATTATGGATTTCAGAAGATAAAGATAATACTGGAGCTAACACTTTTACATTAATGGTATGGCAGCCTGCTTGGCTAGAACAATGTTTGGTTCAAAAAGGATTAATAAATGGACCAATTACTGGAAATTTAAGTCCTGAGATAATTGAAGTTGCAAAAAAATTCATATTAGATCAGGGACTTCCAATAACTACTTCCCTTAATAGTGAAGAATTATTGAATTTATTGAAGGAAAATTTATCTAATAATGACTTTGAAGACTTTAGAGGACAATTTTTTGAATCATCAATAAGTACATTGAATCCAAGAAGATTGATAACTCTAGCGCCAACGTTAAATAAAAATTCAGATATCAAAACTTTTGTATCTGCTTACTGTCCATTAAGTGATGCTCCAGCGATGCAACCTATCTGTGGGGATTTAGTCGTTATTAGGGGAGACGCAACCTCAATATCCAATAAAGGATTAAAAATAATTGATGAATTATCTATTGATGAATTGCCTGCATGGTTGTGGTGGAATGGAAGCTTGGATGAATCACCTGAAATCTTTGAATATTTTACTAATTATGGTCTAAGGTTAATAATTGATACTGCTCTTGGATCGCCATACAGATGTTTAAAAGTTTTAGATCAATTAAATAATTCAGACAAAGCGATTAATGATTTGAATTGGGTTAGATTGAAAAATTGGAGGGAATCATTGGCAATGATTTTTGATCCCCCTTCTAGGAGACCAATCTTAGATCATATCTCTGATGTTGATATTGATATCGCAGGAGATCATATGATTCAAGCTTTGTTTTTGATCTCATGGATAAGCGATAAACTTGGTTGGTCTTTTCTAAGAGTTGAAAGGGATACAGAATCAACAAAAATAGAGTTTGAAAGAATTAATGGCGAAATAATTTCTGCGTCAATTAATCCCTTATCTTTGGGAAATCCAAGTATTCATTTAGGACAAGTTATTGGATTGAGGTTGATTTCAAGAATTAGTGAGGTTCAAAAAAATAACACTTGTGTAATACTTGGCTGTGAATCAGTGGAATGTATGAGACTTGAAGCAGGCGGAATGGCTAATATGGAATTAATAGAACAAGTCGTTCCAAATTCTTATTCTTCATCAGAGTGTGACGTTAGTAAATTATTGGGAAGTAGTAGAGGTAATACAAGCCCTCTTTTTGAAAATTCTATTAAAATAGCACTTCAAATATTTAATGGTTTTAATAACTAATAAATGCCTTGTGTAATATCTTCTCCTTCAACTGATAGTGGGAAAACTACATTATCCCTTTTGATATCTTGTTGGGCGTTCTCAAAAGGTATAAAGATACAAACTTTCAAGGTTGGCCCAGATTATCTTGATCAACAACAACTTAGCTCCATTGGCCAACCTATTTGTAGGAATTTAGATATTTTTTTAAGTGGTGAGGAATGGGTTCAAGAAAGTTTTTTTAAACATTCTTTGAAATATGAGTTCTCATTAATTGAAGGAGCAATGGGTCTATTTGATGGATTAGGGGCAACAACCTATTCAAGCACAGCAAATATCTCTAAGCTTCTCAATGCTCCAGTAATTTTTATTGTTAATGCTAGAGGTCAAGTATCTTCTCTTTTAGCTACTGTTCGAGGTTTTAGAGATTTCGATAGTGAACTGTCAATAGCAGGGATTATATTTAATAACGTTAATTCAGATAGACATAGAAAATTAATCCAAGAAGTTTTTAAAAATGAAGATATCGAAATTCTTGGTTTTTTACCGTCTGATTCAAAAATTACTTTAAACAAATCTAATTTAGGATTGATTTCTCCATTGGATAATGGAAAACAAATTGATGTTGAATATTTCGCAAATTACGCCGAACGAAATCTTGATTTATTATCTCTTACTAAATTCCTGAAATCTCCTCAAAAAAAAATATTTAATTCTGTCAGTTTTGAAGATTTTAAAATAGATAAAAGTAAACCTATCGCAATTGCAGAAGATAAAATCTTTCACTTTCAATACCCTGAAACTAAGGAGTTTTTGAGTGAAATAGGTATCCCATTGATTTCATGGAGTATTTATGATGATGAAGAAATTCCTATCGAGGCTTCTTCTTTAATTATTCCTGGGGGATTCCCTGAAAAATATGCTGAGCATATAAGTAACTCTATAAAAAGCTTAAATTCGTTAAGGAAATTCCGCGAAAATGGATTTATATATGCTGAGTGCGGAGGGATGATGATTTTAGGAGACTTTATAAAAGATGAAAATGGTAATAATCATAAAATGAGTGCTATCCTTCCTTTTATATCTAAAAAAAGTAAACTTTCAGTAGGTTATAGATACATTGAAGGTCTAAAAAATACTCCGATCATTAAACAAAATCAATTAATTAGAGGACATGAATTTCATTATTGGGAAATTGAAGATAATTTATCTGAATTTGATTTAAGAAAAGCTGAGCATCAGAAGAAATTGTCTTCTCCATGGAAAATTAAATCTTGGGAAACTGAATATAAAAATGAAGGTTTTTTTGATCAAAAATTACATGCAAGTTGGATTCACTTACATTTGCCAAGTTCTCCAAAAGCCGCAAAAAACTTTATAGATGCCACCCAAATTAGTTTTTTAAAGGGTTCTTAATTTATTATCAAATCAAATATTTTTAGAGGTGAACCTAAAAAAAACATACCAGGCAAAGTAATTAATGGGCCTAAAAAACTCCCTACCATGACTTCAATTTTTGTATGACCTAAGGTCTCTTTTAAAAGTAATTCAGATTTAGGGTCTAGTTTTTTTGATAGTTTATTGATTTCTGCAGCTTGAATTCCAGCTGATTTTCGAACACCACTAGCGTCATACATAACTATTAGTGCGACAGCAACTGATAATGCGAATATTGAACTATCAAATCCCAATTCATAACCTATACCAGATGTAGCACCAGTTATTAATGCGGAATGACTTGAAGGCATACCACCAGTTTCGAACATAATTCCAAATCTTATCTCTCCATTTGATAAAAGATTGAATATTACTTTAAAAAATTGAGCAAGTAAACAGGATAATAAGCTCCAGAAAAGAACTGAATTGTTAAAAAAGGGAGAAAATTCAGACATAAATTTAACTTTTATCGGTCTCTATTTGTAATAAAGTCTGCTAATGATAATAGATATTTTGCATCTGACCCCCAAGGCTCAATTGCTTTTTTTGCTTTTTCAACTAAATCAAATGCTCTTTTCTTTGACTCCTCCATCCCAAGTAATTTAGGGTAAGTAGTTTTGTCAGCTAAAAGATCTTTGCCGGCAGTTTTACCAAGTTTTTCACTGCTGGAAGTTAAATCAAGAATATCATCTATTATTTGGAAGGCTAAACCAATTCCCTCAGCATATGTTGTTAAAGCTTTTAATAGTTTTTCATTAGCGCCTGCGATCATCGCGCCTGTTCTTACGCAAGCTTTTAATAAAGCCCCAGTCTTATGAAGATGAATATATTCGAGAGTTTCAAGGTCGACTTCTTTGCCTTCGCATTCTAAATCAACAACTTGTCCCCCGACTAGGCCTGGTGCACCAGCAACTAGAGATAGTTCGCCAACTACATTTAATAATCTATTTGAATCGACTCCAGGGCTTCTTAAAGAGACCATTTCAAAGGCCCTGGTTAATAAAGCATCGCCTGCAAGAATAGCTATTGCATCTCCATATACTTTATGATTTGTCGGCCTACCTCTCCTTAAGTCATCATTATCCATCGCGGGCAGATCATCATGAATCAAGGACATTGTATGGATCATTTCTATCGCTACTGCAGTAGGAACAGCAAGAGAGGGATCTCCTCCAGCAAGTGTGCAAGATGCTAAACATAAAATTGGACGTATTCGTTTCCCTCCAGCTAAAAGGGAATATCTCATTGATTCTCTCAATGTTTCTGGATTCTCAGGGCCCAATGAAAAATCAAGTGCTTCTTCTACAACTTTTTTTGTGTTTTTTAGATATTTTTCAAAATCATAAATATTATTAATAACTTCAGTCATTTTATACCTTGTGTAAAAAATTTTTCATCTTGGAGTTTATGGCAAAAGGTCATTAAGAGCTGATGATAAACCAAATTGTTTTTGCCAGCTAAAAATAGTATTTACAAGTAACATTGTTACTGTCATTGGTCCAACACCTCCTGGTACAGGTGTGTAAGCAA
>QCRB01000019.1 GCA_003209425.1 Prochlorococcus sp. AG-459-E08 | reverse complement strand
GTAAAAGAAGAAACTCAGATTTTCAAGGAATAACAAGTAAGGGTGTTAAAAAAGTAGGAAAATGGGTATCTGAAAAAGTGGATTTATTTTTTGATGAAGATAATGATGATTGGTATGATGAAAATCTTTATGATGACAACAGCGATATTAAGAAATTTACTAGAGAATCAAATTCTTATGAATCTGCTAAACCGTACTCAAAAAGACCTCTAGAAGCAGTATCCTTAAGGCAACCAAAGAATTTACAGATAACTGAGCAAAAAAAATTACCTTATGTGAAAGAGAGTAAAGACGAAGATTGGCCTGATGAAATGAATTTCAAAGTTGAAAGATGGCAAAGAGCTTCAGTAAAAGAGAATACTATATCAAGTGATCAATCAAAGCAACAAGGTCAATCAAAATCAAGAAATCTTCCCAGATCAAGAAGAAGAAGAGCATAGTTTGGTAAATTCTTTAATTCCTGAATAACCTAATAAACCTTCTAAATGTGGATTGAAGACCTCTCTAATAATAGTTAGGGGTTTTTTGTCTCGAAAAAATCTATAATTTCTTGACCAGAATGGGCCTTTAAAATAAAAGTGATCTTCTAACCAATTTGAATTAACAAGTGAAATTCGATCAACTTCTCTAAACAACTCTGATCTGTCTTGTGTCAAATTTTTCCAAATTGGTTCTTCTTTGGCTTTTAAATTTTCATTCACTTGTTCTGAATTCCACCAACTTTCAGCCCATGCTAAGTTTTTATTATTGTTTTTAATCCATACTTGTCTTCTAATTAAAGGCCCATTTAACTGATTTAATTCTTTAGGACCTTCTTCAATAAATAAAGGATCTATTTGCATGGAAATTAATTTAATTTTCGTCTCTTGATTAGTTAGAAGCTGTAGATGTCTAGTTGGACTTCCGTCCCCAAGCAGCATTAATTTCCATGGACCAGATATTTTCGGTAATGAATTTTTCACTAAAAAAGTAGAAGCTTTTTCTTCCCATAGAATTTTTGGTGAGTTAAAAAGTTTATTATTCAGTGATCTGAAAGATTGCTTCTAAGATGATAACTTTTTTTCGATAAAAATATTTGCTTTTTCTTTTTTTATTTCTCTTATTTTTAGCCAAACAAGTAATGCAGTTAAATCAGCTTTACTTACTCCAGGAATTTTTGAAGCATCACCAAAATTTTTTGGCTTTATCTTATTCAGATTTTCTCTAGCTTCTAAAGATAATGTGTCTATTTTTTCATAATTAATTTCTTGCGGCAGAGATTTACAGCTTTGACGATTTATTTGTTCAATGTTGTTTTTTTGCCTTTTAAGGTAACCCTCGTATTTAATATCTATTTCAACACCTTCCTGTATTGAAGAAACTAGATTTTTTTCAGTCAAATTATATTTTATTAGATTCGAATAATGAAAGTTTGGTCTTTTTAAAAGTTCTTTCAAAGTTGTTGAGCCCTTAATTTTTGATCCCGTGTCTAATTCTATTTTTTTTGATATTTCATCGGTATTTTTTAATCGGGTGTTATTTAATCTTAATTTTTCTTCCTTAAGGAGTTTCATTTTTTCTTGATAGGCCGACCATCTTTTCCCATCTATAAGCCCTATTTGATAACCTAATGGGGTTAATCTCCTATCTGCATTATCTCCTCTGAGAGTTAACCTATATTCACTCCTACTGGTGAGAACTCTGTATGGTTCTTTGAGATCTTTGGTAATTAAATCATTGATCATTGTTCCTATATAGCTGCTTTCTCTGGTGAAGATTATTGGATCTTTTTTGTTTAGTTTTCTTGTCGCATTGACTCCTGCAACTAATCCTTGTGCTGCTGCTTCCTCGTAACCGGTAGTTCCATTAATTTGTCCAGCGCTAAATAAATATTCAATTTCTCTCGTCTCAAGTGATGTTTGTAGTTGTGTTGCAGGGATGTAGTCATACTCGACAGCATATGCTGGTCGCAACATTTTACATTCACTTAATCCAGGTAAGGTTCTTAAAAGTTCTAATTGAATATTTTCGGGTAAACCTGTTGAAAATCCTTGAACATATATTTCAGGTGTATTAATTCCTTCTGGTTCCAAGAAAATTTGATGTGATTCTTTATCAGCAAATTTAACTATTTTATCTTCAATTGATGGACAATATCTTGGTCCTTTACTATCAATAAAACCGCCGTAAATAGGAGTTAAATGTAAATTGTCTCGAATGAGTTGATGGGTTTTGGAAGTTGTTCTTGTGATATGACAATTAACTTGAGGCATATTATTTTTGATATCTGGATCAAATGAAAAATATTTATCAGCTGCAGTACTGGGTTGAATATCTAATGCATCAAAAATAATGCTCTTTTTGTCAACTCTTGCTGGAGTCCCTGTTTTTAAACGTTCTGTTTTGATACCAATTTCGTGCAAGTTTTGAGTAAGACCTTGTGCTGCTTGTTCGCCTGATCTGCCAGCTGACATTGATTTATTTCCTATCCATATTTTGCCTTCTAAAAAAGTGCCAGCTGTGATGATAACTGATTTCGCTGAATAATAACTACCAAAGAATGTTTTTACACCCTTTATTCTCTTTTTTATGATTTTTTTTGAGCTCAATCCAATTTCTTCAGTTTTCGCAATATCTAGTTCAGTTATCATTGCTTCTTTTAAAGATAAATTATCTGTATTTTGTAGTATTTCAATCATCTTTTTTGAGTATTCTCTTTTATCAGTTTGAGCTCTTAATGCCCATACAGCAGGGCCTCTACTTGCATTTAAAATTCTTTTTTGTATTGCTGTCTCATCAGCTAATTTACCAATAATTCCACCTAATGCATCAACTTCATGTACCAACTGACTTTTTGCAGGACCGCCAACTGCAGGATTACATGGTTGCCAGGCGATTCTATCTAAATTAATTGTAAATAAGGCTGTAGAAAATCCTAATTTTGCTGTTGTTATAGCTGCTTCGCATCCTGCATGTCCTCCTCCAATAACGATGATGTCAAAAGATTCATTTGTTGAGCGATGATCTTGCATTTTAGGATCGATTTAATTAGCTAAATTCCTAAATCTCGTAAATTGAGGTTCAAATAATAATTTAACAGTTCCTACGGGCCCATTTCTATGTTTAGTGACAATGATTTCTGTAATTCCTCTATCTTCAGTCTCTGGATTATAGTATTCATCCCTATAAATCATTAATACTAAATCTGCATCTTGTTCAATAGATCCCGATTCTCTTAGATCGCTTAACATTGGTCTTTTATTCGTTCTAGACTCTACTCCTCTACTAAGCTGAGATAAAGCTACTACTGGTACTTTTAATTCTCTGGCCATGCTTTTGAGACCTCTTGTTATTCGTGAAAGTTCTTGCACTCTATTATCAGGGGTTGTTCCTTCCATTAATTGGAGGTAATCAATAACAATTAATCCAAGTTCTTTTTTTTGTTCAGCTATTAATCTTCTGCAAAGAGATCTCATCTCTAAAACACTTAAGTTAGGCTTGTCATCTATAAATATTGGTAATTGACCTAATGAATTGATGCCTTCTCCAAGTAAAGGCCATTCATCTTGCTGTAATCTTCCTGTTCTTAGCCTGCCACTCTCGATTCCAACTTCCATAGAGAGTAATCTATATGTCAACTGTTCCTTACTCATTTCAAGGCTAAATACGCACACAGGTAAATCTTGAGATTGTGCAACATTCTTAGCCAGGTTAAGAACCATTGAGGTTTTCCCCATTGAGGGTCTTCCAGCAACAATTATTAAATCACTTCTTTGAAAACCCTGAGTCATCGCATCAAGGTCGTAGAAATTTACAGGAATTCCAGCTACTGAAGTCCCTAATGATCTCGACTCTATTTCATTAAAAGTACTTGTAAGGATTTCAGCTGCTTGAGTCAGACCTTTTGAAGGTTTTTCTTGACTGATTTCAAATATTTTTTGCTCCGCTTTATCTAGAACTTCATTAGTATCTTGAGTCTGATCAAAACCAAGTTGAACCACCTCATTTCCAGATTTGATAAGCTGCCTTCTCATAAATTTGTCGTTAATTAAATTAGCAACTTGTTCTATGGAAGCTGTAGAGGATACATTTTCTACAAGCTCTACTAGTTTGTTGTTACCTCCAATTTTTTCTAGTGATCTATTATCTGCTAACCATGCACTCATTGATGTTAAATCAGTTGGTTTCCCCTGGGTATGCAACATCAATGCTGTTTTATAAATCTCTTGATGTGCATTTATATAGAAAGCTTCAGGTTTAATTAAGTCTGCAATTCTTCCGATCGCGTCTGGATCAAGAAGTATTCCACCAAGAACAGCTTCCTCAGCTTGAATATTTTGAGGAGGTACTAATCCAGAATTTTCACTATTAAAATCTTTTTTAAAATTTTTATTTTCCCCATTATTTGGAAAAGGTACAGAAACCATATCTATAATTGCTTAGATATATACTCTGGCTACTTTTCAAAATAATGCAACAAATTGATTAACTTGTAACTTCAATATTTACTTCTGCATTTACTTCTTGATGTAATTTTATTTTTACAGTAAAGGAACCTAAATTATGAATATCAGGAACTGTGATGTTTCTTCTGTCGATTTCTTTTTTGGTGGCTGATTCTATTGCTTCGGCAACATCCCCATTCGTCACTGTTCCGAACAGCACACCATCTTCTCCAACCTGTTTTTTAATAGTGAATCTACCTATTGTTGATAATGCAGTCTGGAAATCTAAAGCTTCTTGTTTTAATTTATCAGCAGCAATTTTATCTTTTTCTTTTTTCCTTTCAATTTGTTTAAGAACAGCTGGTGTTACATTCATTGCCTTGCCATAAGGTAATAGAAAGTTTCTTGCATATCCAGGTGCTACTTCAACTAAATCACCCTCTTTACCTAATGAGACGATTGATTCTGTTAATGCGACTTGTACTCTTTTAGCCATGAAAATATTTAACTATATATTTAATAATAAGACCTGGAGGGTAACTTTACTTTTTTTGCAAGACCTAATTTTGCAAGAAACTTAATATGTTCCCAGGTAATATCGATTTGGCCTCTGAATAATCCTTGTTTTGCAGAATTAGGAAATGCATGATGATTATTATGCCAACCCTCTCCAAATGTTAATGCTGCAACCCACGCATTGTTTTTGGATGAATCACCACTTTCAAATGGCGCCTTACCCCAACAATGTGTTGCAGAGTTTACAAGCCAAGTTATGTGATAAACGACTACAAGTCTCAATGGAATTCCCCAAAGGACTAAAGCCCATCCTCCAACTCCTAATTTTTGACCTATTGCATACAAAGAAAGTCCAATAGGAATTTGTAAAAATAAAAAATATTTATTAAGAAATCTATAATATGGATCTTTAATTAAATCTGCACTTAGTTTTGGAACAGCTTTAAGTGCTTCAACATCTTTAAACATCCAGCCCATGTGACTCCACCAAAAACCTTTTTTACTGTTGTGATGATCAACTTCAGTATCTGAAAAAGAGTGATGATGCCTATGTAAACCTACCCAATCTATAGGTCCGTGTTGACAACTGATAGCTCCGCAGGTAGCAAAAAATCTTTCTAACCATCTTGGAACTATAAACGATCTATGTGATAACAACCTGTGATATCCAAGAGTGACGCCCAGACAAGCAGTAACCCAGTAAAAAAATAATAATGAAACAACTGCAGGGAGACTCCAAAATTTGGGTTGTATAGCAAAAAGAGAAAGAATATGAATTGCGACCATGAAAACGATTGTTCCCCAAGTTTTATGAAGCCTTGGAGGATATTTTTTTGAATGACTGGAAGGTTCCAGTAATTTTTCTGAAAGTTCTATAACTTTTTCAGTTGGGACAGGTTTTTTTAATTTTGCTGTTTCTTGGAAAATTACTGGATTCATGATATTGAAATACTATTTTCAAAATTACCGATATGTAATATTATCATACTATACTATTGATAAGTTTAATTATCTGTGAGTCTTGGATATCGCGATAAATTATCTAGAGGTCGAAGGGCTATGGCTCATTTGATACACCTCTGGCATGAAAGAAATGGATGGTCACACAGAGTTTTGCCATTACTTTCTGAAGTTCTTGATTTAGGTAAAGTTCATAATTCTCAAATTTCTAATTTAAGGAATGGGAAGTTATCCTCTCCAGGTCCTGAAGTTTTTCTTGCTTTAGCTCAAGTTAATACGATTCTTGATCAAGGTATAGAAAAAATCAGGGATCGTTTTGAAAATGATTATCCAGAGTTATGGAAATCTTTGGAAGAGTCTGCATTACCCCTGAAAAATGATTCTGGTAATCCATTATCAGCCGGGGAGTTATTCGAAATATTTTCAGGATTAAAACCTCTCCCTTCATCTTTTGATTGGTATATAGAAGATGAAGAAGCTTCTGCTCTAAGTGATGCTCTTTCAGTGCATTTTTGTCAGAATAAGGCTTGGAGATCATGTAAAGTTCAGGTAATGGAAGCCTATGCTGTCAATAAATCTAATCGTAGAGAGCGTTTTGCTGAGGTAATAGCAGGAATTAGAGATTATACAGCAGAAGAATTAGATGGAGAACTGCTTGATTTATATGAGGCTTCAAAAAAACTCTCTTATTTTCAGGGTAGGGGACCTAATGCTTTCCTCGCAGAATTAAGAAATTTAGCTTCTGAAAAAAAACATGAGTTTTCATAATAAATGACAATAAACAATAACTTAAAACTGGCTGAAAACGCTGTTCTTTCTATAGAAGAGAGTTTAAGCAAAGTTTTCCAAGAAAGGTCCAATCAGGTTTTCCAGAAATTAGAAAAAATTTTGACAATATTTAATGAAGAAAAAGTTTCTACTAGTCATTTCAATCAATCTTCTGGTAGTGGTCATGATGACATATCTAGAGAAAAAATTGATGCGGTTTTTGCAAGATTGTTTCTTGCTGAAAAGGCAGCTGTGAGGATGCAATTTGTAAGTGGAACGCATGCAATAAGTTCTGTCTTATTTGGAATTCTTAGGCCCGGAGATGTAATGTTATCTCTTACAGGACAACCATATGACACGTTGGAAGAAGTCATAGGAATAAGGGGAGGAGGTAAAGGCTCACTTAAAGATTTTGAGATTGAATATAAGCAAATAAATATCTGCGAGGATTTTGATTCTTATGAAGAAAAAATTGTTCATTCTTTTAAAGAAAATTCATGCAAATTAGTATTCATACAAAAAAGTTGTGGATATAGTTGGAGAAAATCTCTTACGAATCATCAGATAGAGAAAATTTGTAGTCTCATTCATTCTCTTGATCCTAAATGTATATGTTTTGTTGATAACTGTTATGGGGAGCTTGTTGAAGATAGTGAACCAATTTCAAAAGGGGCAAATATAATTGCTGGATCATTGATTAAAAATTTGGGAGGAACAATCGTCCCTACCGGTGGGTATGTTGCAGGAGATGCAGAGTTGGTTGAGATGGCATGTTCTAGATTAACCTCACCAGGTATTGGTTCATCTGCAGGAATAAATTTTGGACTAGGAAGATTAATTTTGCAGGGTTTGTTTTTAGCACCACAAATTGTTCATGAATCACTAAAAGGAGCTGATATGGTTGCAGTAGTCTTTAAAAATTTGGGATATAAGGTTTTACCAGAGCCGGCAACTTATAGATCTGATCTTATTCAGTCAGTAAGATTGAATAATCCTGATTTGGTACAAAAAGTTTGTCAATCTTTTCAAAATTCTTCACCAGTAGATTCTTTTCTGAATGTTTTTCCGTCATCAATGGATGGATATGATTCAAAATTATTAATGGCAGGAGGTACATTTATTGAAGGTAGTACAAGTGAATTTTCTGCTGATGCTCCTCTAAGAGATCCTTACAATATTTTTGTTCAAGGTGGTTCTCACATGGCTCACATCAAAATTGCATTAATTCGATTATTATCTGAATTATTAGATGAAAAATTAATTTCAAAGGATTCTCTACTTCCTTTATCTACTTAATCATGTCTTACCAGTTTCCAGACAACCTCAATTATGCTGATACTCACGAATATGTCTTGGAAGAAAACGGATTATTAAAAATTGGAGTTAGTGAATTTGCTATAGATCAATTAGGAGATATTGTTTTTGTTGAATTAGCTGATCAAGGGGCTACTTTAAAGAAAGGTGAGACTTTTGGAACAATAGAATCAGTTAAGGCTGTTGAGGAAGTCTATCTCCCTTTTTCAGGCGAAATAGTATCCGTAAATGAAAGTGTTATTGATAACCCTGAGCTTTTACAGAATGATCCGATTGGAGACGGTTGGTTAGTCATTTTGAAACCAGAATCAAAAGCATTAATTGCTGATTTGATGACTTCTGAGGAATATCAATCAAAGGTTGTACCAAAATAAGGCAAACTTTTTAAAAAGAGCTATTTTAAAGAAAAATATTTTAATATGAAATCCAAATTTGGGTCCGATTTGTTTATAGATAGGCATCTTGGGTTAGGAGATAACGATGAAAGAATTATGCTGAACAAGCTTGGTTTTAATAATATTGATCAATTTATAAACTCAGTTATTCCTGAAGATATTCAGCTAAAAGATAAATCTTCAGAAATATTGCCCCGAGGTTGTTCAGAAACTGAGGCTTTAAATGAATTAGAAGAGATTGCGAAGAAAAATACTAAAATGAGATCATTAATAGGCCTTGGTTATTATGACAATCATATGCCTAAAGTAATCCAAAGACATGTTCTTGAAAATCCAAGGTGGTATACGTCTTATACTCCATATCAAGCAGAAATTGCACAAGGAAGATTAGAAGCTCTATTTAATTTTCAGACTATTGTTTGTGAACTCACGGGATTCCCTGTCGCCAATGCATCTTTATTAGATGAGGGTACTGCTGCTGCAGAAGCTATGGCAATGAGTTTTGCCGCAAGAAAAAATAAATCTTCAAAAGTGTACTTAGTGGAATCAAATGTTTTTGATCATACTTTTAATGTTCTACAAACCAGAGCAAAACCTTTAGGAATATCCTTAAAACGCTTTTCTCAAAGCAACCTTCCTAATCATGCTGATGTTTTTGGAATTTTGTTGCAATTGCCAGGTAAAAATGGGCAATTATTTGATCCCACATTCTTAATATCCCAAGCACATAGATCAGAAATTATCGTAACGGCATGTATAGATCCACTGGCACAAGTTTTAATTAAACCAATTTCTGAATTTGGTGTTGATGTAGCAGTGGGTAGTATGCAAAGATTTGGTGTTCCAATGGGTTTTGGTGGACCCCATGCAGCATATTTTGCCTGTAGTGAAAAATATAAAAGGCTTATACCTGGAAGGATTGTTGGGCAAACTCTCTCTAAAAATGGAGAAAAGTCTCTAAGATTAGCATTGCAAACAAGAGAGCAACATATTAGAAGGGAAAAGGCCACTAGTAATATTTGTACTGCTCAATCTTTGTTAGCTATAATTTCATCTTTTTATGCTATTTATCATGGTCCTTCTGGATTAACGCGAATTGCTAAGAGATTAGTGGAGTTGAGACTAAATTTAGAATCATGTTTAGCTGATTTAGGTTTTGATATTCCTGATGGGATTAGATTTGATAGTGTTGATGTTTATTCTAGGCACTCCCAGAGGATCCATAATGAAGCTCAAAAAAATGGGTATAACTTAAGAATTTTGCCGTTGGGATCAACTATTGAAAATTCAACTGGCTTTGGGATCTCTTTAGATGAGCTTAGTAATGAAAAAGAAATCAAAGATATTTTGACTTTCATAGCAAACCTTATAGAAAAAAAAGAAGATTTAGAGCATTTAAAATTTGAAAAAAGATTTCAGCTTGAAAGTTTAGCTTTGAGATCCAGTGAATGGATGCAGCAAGATATATTCACAAATTACCAAAGTGAAACGGAATTAATGAGATATATATTCCGACTTGCTGAAAAAGATTTTTCTCTGGTAGATGGAATGATGCCATTAGGAAGCTGTACCATGAAGTTAAATTCTGCAGCAGAATTAAATCCAGTCTCTTGGGCTAATTTATCTTCTATTCATCCTTTTTCTCCACTAGATCAAACTAATGGCTATTCAAAAATAATATCTGATCTAGAAAAATGGATAAGTGATATTGTTGGTTTAAAATCAGTTTCTTTTCAACCAAATGCAGGTTCTCAGGGTGAGTTTGCAGGATTATTAGCAATAAATTCTTATTTTGAATCAAAAGGTGAATTTTCAAGAAAAAAATGTTTAATTCCTAAAAGTGCCCATGGAACAAATCCTGCTAGTGCAGTTATGGCAGGTTTTGATGTTTTAACCGTTGAATGTGATGAAGAAGGAAATATTGATTTTCAAGATTTGTCGATCAAGGTCAAGAAATTTGATAATCAAATAGGAGCCCTTATGTTGACTTACCCCTCTACTCATGGAGTTTTTGAATTGCAAATTAGAAAGATATGTGATTTAATTCACTCCGTTGGAGGATTTGTCTATTTAGATGGAGCAAATCTGAATGCTCAGGTTGGATTATGTAAACCGGGGAATTATGGAATTGATGTTTGTCATTTGAATTTACATAAAACATTCTGCATTCCCCATGGAGGTGGTGGTCCAGGAGTAGGCCCAGTTGCTACATCAGAAACTTTAAGCCCATTTCTTCCTACTCATTCTTTAATGGATAATAGTTTATCTGATAGTTCTAATTACGTATCTTCTGCCAAGCATGGGAGTGCAAGTATTCTTCCAATAAGTTGGATGTATATAAAAATGTCTGGTCTTAGTGGTTTAAGGAAAGCAACTGCGCATGCAATTTTATCTGCAAATTATATTGCTCATTCTTTAAAGCATAAATTCAAGATTCTTTATAAAGGAAGCAATAATTTTGTCGCACATGAATGTATTTTAGATTTTAGAGATTTAAAATCCAAAACTGGTTTGAGTGTAAATGATTTAGCTAAAAGATTAATAGATTATAGTTTTCATGCCCCAACTATTAGTTGGCCTGTTCCAGAGACCATAATGATAGAGCCTACTGAAAGTGAAAGTTTGGCCGAATTGGATAGATTTTGTGAGGCTATGCTATTGATTGGAGAAGAAATCAGCGAAATAGAAAAAAATATTGAATTAAAGAATAATAATGTAATAAGTAACGCTCCCCATACTCTGAAAGAGTTAATTACTGACAATTGGCATTATCCTTATTCAAAGGAAAAAGCTTCTTTTCCTTATAAAACTCCAACTTCTATTAAGTTTTGGTCTTCAGTTTCTAGGATCAATAATGCATATGGTGATCGCAATTTAATTTGTTCTTGCAATGTAAATCAAGGAGAGACTTTGGAAGAAAAAAAATGTGCTTAAAGGACTAGCGTCCCTGTGTTTACTTAGTTATTATCAGTTTGTATAAAAATTTAATATTTTCTTATAGAATTTTTTTAAATTTTTTTATTAAAATATTCGAGCATCAAATTTTTTTGGGGTATTTGAAGCTATGGCCAAAGATTTTAAATCTGGTAATCTTAAGCACCTGCCAGTTAGAAACGTCGACTTACCAAATTTTGTTAATAACTTTTCAGGGGATAATTCAAACATTTGTTCCATTGAGGGAACTAATGTTATTAGAGTGCCTTTTGGTAAAAAATTCTCAAAGAAAAAAAGGCCTGAAAAGAATCAAAATATCGCTACTCTAATACTTCCTTTAACTTCGTATAGTAGTCCTACGCCTCCACACGTAGCATAATTAATATTAAGTTTAATCTATTTCTTCAAGAGTATTTGCATAATAATTTTGCAGTTGTAACGTTGCTTGATTCCAATCCCATTTTTCTGCTTCGTTTCGTGCCTCTTTTCTCATGACTTCTCTTTTGTCTTCATTCTCTAGAATTTTTTTTGTCGCTTCAATCAAACTCTGTTCTCCATTATCTTTTTCATCAGGATCATATAAACAACCATTAATCCCATCGCTAATAATATCTGGAATTCCTCCCTTATTTGCTCCGATAACTGGACATCCTGCTGCCATTGCTTCAAGTAAAACTAACCCAAGTGTTTCTGTACTAGATGGAAATAAAAATATATCTCCAGAGGCATAGGCGCCAGCAAGTTCATCGCCAGATAAATATCCAATGAAATTAGTCTTAGTATTTTCGAAAATTTTTTCAAGCTGGTTTCTGTATGGTCCATCACCCACAAGTGCTAGGCAAGCATTAGGGATACTTTCTAAGACTGGTTTAATTCTCTCAATTTGCTTTTCTGCTGATAATCTTCCTACATAAATCAATAAGTAATCAGCGTCTTTATATTTACCAAATAATTTTTCTCTCATTCTCTCACTTCTCAAATCTGGTCTGAAACTGTAAGTATCTACTCCTCTTTGCCATAGAGCAGTCCTTTGAATACCTTTATCTTTTAACTCATTGACCATAGCAGTTGAAGTACATAAGTTTAACAAGGCTTGATTATGAGCTGCTTTAAGTAATTCCCACAAAAGTGGCTCTAACATACCCATACCGTAATGTTCTAGATATTTTGGAAGATGAGTATGGTAGCTAGCAATTAAAGGAATATTATTAGTTTTTGCCAACCATATACCACCTAATCCAAGTACTGCTGGATTAACAACATGTATCAAATCTGGGTTAAATTTTTCTAACTTATCTGAGACTGCAGGACCTGGTAAGCCAAGCTTCAACTCTGGATATAAGGGTAATGGCATCGCAGCAACTCCAACTACAGTTGCCCCCATATAAGATTCTGGACACCCCTCTGGACAAAAAATTATAACTTCATCACCATTTTTTATTAAAAATTCAATCGTTTTAGTCAGTCTTGTGACTATGCCGTCAACTTTAGGTAAAAAAGTTTCAGTAAACAATGCAATTTTCACTTTCTTAGGTATCTATTTCAGAAATTTTAATTAGTCTTTATAGCCTCAGCTTGTTTTTTAGTCCAGGATGAAACACAAGGTATGCGCTTAAGATCACATCTATTGGAGTATTTTTTAGCAACTTCAACAACTTCTTCTAATAAGCCATTATCAAGAGTCGTTGGGTTTAAACCTAATTCTATGAAGCATTTATTATCAACGATTAGATCATTTTCTACCGCTTCATTTCTTGGATTTGGTAAATAATTGATGTCAGCTCCCGTTAGAGAAGCAACTTTTTTAGCTAGTTCTCCAACTTGATGACTCTCAGTCATTTGATTAAAGATTTTGACTCTTTCTCCGGATTTTGGAGGATTTTCAAGAGCAAGTTGTACGCATTTTACAGAGTCTTTTATATGAATAAATGCTCTTGTTTGCCCTCCTGTTCCATGAACACTTAATGGATATCCAATTGCAGCTTGCATTAGAAATCTGTTTAAAACAGTTCCATAATCTCCGTCATAGTCAAATCGGTTTGTCAATCTAGGATCTTTTAAGGTTGCTTCTGTGTTTGTTCCCCAAACAATGCCTTGATGTAGATCAGTGATCCTTACAAGATCATTTTTGTTGTAGTAAAGAAATAATAATTGATCTAAAGTTTTAGTCATATGGTAGACACTACCTGGACTTGCAGGGTGTAATATTTCTTCTTCAAAGCGACTTCCATCTGGTTGTGGAACTTCAACTTTTAGATAACCTTCTGGAATTGTTGCGCCTCTATGTGATCCATATCCATAGACTCCCATTGTTCCTAAATGAACAACATGAATATCTAAATTACTCTCTACTATTGCAGCAAGAAGGTTGTGGGTGCCATTAACATTATTATCAACTGTATATCTTTTGGTAAAACTAGATTTCATAGAGTAAGGTGCTGCTCTTTGTTCTGCAAAATGGATCACGGAATCTGGTCTTTCACCAATGAGCAAATTGAGTAATTTTTGATATTGCTTAGAGATATCCATGTTAAGAAATCTCATAGGCTTACCTCCAATCTCTTGCCATGCAGAAAGCCTTTCTGTTATCGAAGCAATTGGAGTTAAAGATTCTACCTCTAGATCAATATCAATTTTTCTACGACTTAAATTGTCGACAATAATTACATCATGATTTTGCTCTGCTAAATTCACCGCACAAGGCCAACCGCAAAAACCATCTCCACCTAGAATAATAACTTTCACTCAGAACTCCAGAATTAATAGATTCATAATATATTTATTAAATTACTACAGCGTGCTTCCAATTTGCGAAAAAACATTGTAAATAGTTTCAAATCTTCTTTCTTAATACGATAAATAAAATCAAATATTAAATTTATAATCTTTTTAAACTTTACTCAATTTAGAGAATTATATAGATATATTTATTTCTGGTGAACTTGCTACTGCAAAGTCTTGTTTTTTAATTCTTCCCGCCAGAAAAGCTTGTCTCCCAGCTTTAACACCATAATTTATTGCTTGAGCCATTAGAGGAGGATTTTCAGCTTGTGCTATTGCACTATTGATTAAGACACCATCAGCGCCAAGTTCCATAGCTTGAGAGGCTTCACTTGGCACTCCAATTCCTGCGTCAATTATTACTGGCACTTTTGCATTCTCAATAATTATCCTTATGTTCGATGCATTTAATAAACCTTGCCCGGAGCCAATAGGCGAGCCTAATGGCATTACAGTTGCACAACCTATTTCTTCTAATCTTTTTGCAAGAATAGGATCTGCATTGATATAGGGAAGTACAGCAAAACCCTTTTTTATTAAAATTTCGGCTGCTTTTAGGGTTTCTATGGGATCTGGTAGCAAATACTTTTTGTCAGGAATTACTTCTAACTTCACAAAATTATTTTCTTCTTGACCCGACAATTTTGCAAGTTCTCTTCCTAAAATTGCAATTCTGACTGCCTCATCGGAATTAATACAACCAGCTGTATTAGGAAGCATCCAGTATTTTTTCCAGTTGATCTTTTCGAGTAAATTTTCTCCGGTCTGATCATTTTTAATTCTTCTAACAGCGACGGTTATAATTTCTGCTTCAGAATTTGATAAGCTTTCTACCATATCTTGAGTAGATTTGTATTTGCCAGTACCTACCATTAATCTACTTGAAAATTTTTTTGTTCCAATCAGTAAGGAAGAATAATTTTTCATATTTAGAATCCCTTATCTTTAATGCCTTTATAAGGTTTATAATTGTTTCTTTTTTCTAATTCCTTGCTTTTTTTTATTGCTGTTTTGTTTTTTGGATCTATCACCAAAACCTTTTGATAAGTTGCATATGCCAAGTCGTAATCAAGTAGACGCTGTTGTGCTGATGCGAGGTTATTTAGGGCTATAGGATATTCTGGGAGTGATTGTATTGCAGAGTTATAGTGTTTAATTGCTTTCTTAAATTCATTTTGAGCAGCGTAAGAAAACCCTAAAGCATTATTTATAATTGCTTTGGCTTCATCAGGTTCATTTTCATAATTTTCAATAGCTTTTAAAAAAGTTTTAGTTGCTTCAGAATATAATCTTTTTTTTATCTGAATAGACCCAAATTCATATAATTCTGTAGCTTGAGTGAGAGAATCTAAACCTTTCTGCTCGAATTTTACTAAATTTAATTCTTCACTTCTTGTTTTTAAAAATTGTCTGAATACAAAAATAGAAATTATTATTAATACAACAAAAAGAATTATTAAATAGGATTGAAAGGAAGAAATTTCCATTATTTATAATTATTTTTTTAAATTATATTCTTTTTCTCTAATTACTAACGGAAGAAACAATTTTTTCAAAACACTTAGGATCGTTTAAGGCTAATTGAGCAAGCATTTTTCTGTTTATGATAATTTCTGAATTTTTCATGCCATTTATTAATTTGCTATAGTTTGTGCCATTTATCCTGGCAGATGCGTTAATCCTAGAAATCCACAGTCTTCTAAAATCTCTTTTTCTTCTTCTTCTATCTCTATAAGCATTACAAAGAGCTTTCATCACCCTTTGGTTTGCAGTTCTGAAAAGATTTTTGTTGCCGCCTCTAAAACCTTTTGCAAGATTTAAGATTTTGTTTCTTCTTTTTCTGGCTATGTTGCCTCTTTTTACGCGTGCCATGAATATCTAATGAAAATTGGTTAAAGATTTATGCGTATGGAATCATTAATCTTACATTATCAGCATCTCTTTCATCAACTACAGCTTTTGTTGAAAGATGTCTTTTTAATTTTGAGCTTTTATGATCAAGTAAATGATTATGAAAAGCTCTTCTTCTCATGAATTTACCCGTCGCAGTAGCTTTAAATCTTTTGGCAGCTGATTTACGAGTTTTTAGTTTAGACATTTAAGTCAAATGTGTTTAATTAGGATAATCTAAACCTTTATACGCATTGGTGCAAATTAAAGTTTTTAGTTGATAAGGAAAGTTCTAAACTTATGAAACTTAAATTTGCCTTTTTAAACTTATTTTTAGGCTGTATTTCTCTTTTAATAATAGAAACTAAATTTACTTCAAATTTAAAAGGAGGAGAATTGATAAAGGTTGAACTCAGTAATGAAATTAAAAAAGGAAAATTTTTAATTGGTTTAAAGCAATATTTAGGCGGGGAGAATGACAGTTTTTCAAAAGAAAAGAGTATTAAATTTATCACTGATAAGGGTTTTTTAAACCTGATATCGTCAAACGGTATTAAATATAAATCAAAACAGATTAATATTAGCTGGGTTGATATACCTATCAAAAATCCAAAAACAATTGAAAGAATTGTTTTTGGTCCTTTTGCTAGCTATGAATCAGCAAAAAAACAAGCAGAGAAACTTAAAAATAAAGGATTTGAGGCGACTGTTGCTTACCCTAAAAATTGGGAAGTATGGATTCCATTTGAAGATGATTTACCAAAGTTTGAATTAAAAAATAAGATTTCTAGAAAAATAAAAAAATTTCAAATTACTCCTGTTCTTAGAAATGAATATAGTGTTATGAAACTAAAAGGACCTATATATATTAATGCTCAAGAGGAAATAAAAATAAATGGTGTCAATTTTGGTAAAAATTTTTATTTAATAAAAGATTCATATGGAACTTGGACATTAGTTCAAAAAATTGAATTTGACGACTATTTGGCAGGTGTTTTGCCATATGAAATTGGACCGAATTCTCCCTTAGAAGCGCTCAAGGCTCAAGCAGTTATTGCAAGAACTTGGGGAATATTTAATTCTGATAGATTTAATATGGATAAATATCATTTGTGTATAAGCACTCAATGTCAAGTATATAAGCCTTCTAAAACTTTAAATAAAAACGTACAAAAAGCTATACAAGCAACTTCAAATTTAATTCTCACTTATGGAAATCAACCAATCAATGCTTTTTACCATGGTTCTAATGGTGGCGTATCTGCTACTGCAGGCGAGTCTTGGCAAATTCAAGATTATTCTTATTTCAATTCAATTATTGATGGTTCAAAATCATTAAATAAAATTTTTAAACTTCCAATTACAAATGAATCTGATTTAAATAATTTTTTAGATTTTGATAAAGAACAGTTTTATGGGAATAATCATTCTCTTTTTCGATGGAATAAGAAAATTTCTAGTCTTAAAGTAAAAGAAAAGTTAATTAAAAACAAACTTATAAATATTAATGATGATGTTTTGGATTTAAATTCTATTGAACGTGGGTCTAGTGGCAGAGTGACAAAATTGGAGATAAAAACAGACAAAGTTAATAAATCTATTGTCCTAGTTAAAGATGATATTCGACGGGTATTAAATTTCATACCTAGTAATTTGTTTACTATTAATAAATTAAGTGATGATTTATGGGTTTTTAGAGGAGGAGGCTTCGGCCATGGTGTAGGTTTATCTCAGTCAGGAGCAATTGAAATGGCTAAATTAGGATTCTCTTATGAACAAATATTGAATCATTACTATCGAAATGCAAAACTGAAAAAAATTGAGATATTGTCTCAATGAAAGTTAAGTAATTAAAAATTTACTTTTATGAGTAAGGGTTTTTATAAAAATCGAAGATTGAAGTCGTTTATATTTCTTAGTGCTTGTTTTTTAGTGGCTTTTATTCCTCATGCTTTCAATATAGAGAATTTTTTTTACATTATATTGATTTTTTCTTTTGTGATTGTTTTTTATGGTTTAATAATTATTTCTAGAAATTTCAAAAGAAACAACTTTTCAAATACTTTAAGCAGCAGAATAAGCAATAAAGAGTTACCTTTGCTTGATATTTTAGTTGCAGCTCGAGATGAAGAGAATGTTATAGCAAGATTAGTTGAAAGATTATTTAATTTAGATTATCCAAAAAATAAATTAAATATTTACATAATCGATGATGGTAGTTCTGATAAGACGCCTTTAATTTTAGATCGATTATCAAGACAATATGAAAAGCTAAAAGTCGTAAGTCGTTCTCCAAACGCAGGAGGAGGAAAGTCAGGAGCTTTAAATTATGCCTTGAAGTTTACTTATGGTGAATGGTTATTAGTTTTGGATGCTGATGCTGAATTAAAAAAAGATTCTTTGATAAGGTTATTTAGTTTTGTAGAAGAGGGTGATTGGTCTGCAGTTCAACTAAGAAAATCAGTAACAAATGTAAGTCAGAATTTTTTAACTTCCTGCCAGTCCATGGAAATGGCTATGGATGCAATCTTTCAATATGGAAGATTATCAGTTGCTGGAGTTTCTGAATTAAGGGGAAATGGCCAATTAATTAAGAAAGAAACATTATTGGCATGTGGATCTTTTAATGAAGATACAGTTACAGATGATCTTGATTTGAGTTTAAGATTATTATTATCTAAATCTAGAATTGGAATCTTATGGGATCCTCCTGTCATGGAGGAAGCAGTTGAGACTTTAAATGCATTATTAGCGCAAAGGCAAAGATGGGCAGAGGGGGGGTTGCAAAGATTCTTTGATTATGGAGATCAATTATTTACCAATAAAATTGATTATTTGCAGAAATTTGATTTAACTTACTTTTTCATCTTGCAATACGCACTTCCAATCATTTCTATTTTTGATTTAGTTTTCAGCATTGCTTTATTAGATTCACCAATTTACTGGCCTATTTCATTTACAGCTTTTATGTTATCTGGAATTGCTTTTTGGTACGGTTCTTCTTGCAAAAGTGAAGTACCTGTATTGCAAAAAAGCAATTTTTTGATGGTATTTATATCGGTTTTTTATTTATCACATTGGTTTTTAGTAATCCCTTGGGTAACAATAAAGATGTCTATTTTTCCCAAAAAGATACTCTGGCGAAAAACTCTTCATACTGGAGTTTAATTTATTCATCAATGTCTATAATTTCTCCGTTAAAAAAATTTGCTAAGTTTTTTGAACTATCATCATAAGTTTCCTCGTTAGATATTTTTGTTGAAGAATTAGTTTTTGGTTCTATTTTTTTTATTGGTCGAAAATTATTTACTTCATTTTGGTTTATTTTTGGAGTATTTGTTGGGTTAGTTTTATTTAATTGTTTGGTTGAAAAATTTAGTATTATTCGATCTCCAAATATCTTTTTTACAGTATTTTCAATTATAACTTTTCTGCTTTTTATCATATTTTCCCAGTTTGGAGATAATGCAATTGTGATTTTTTCCGAATCAAAACTTTCAAGTTCGGCTTGTTGCGAAAGTAACATTCTTGTTGATGGTAACTCTACTTTAGAAAGAATTAATTCCCATTTATCTTTTAAATTATTTGATCCAGGATTATTTTGGTTATTGTCAGAAATATTTTCAATACTTTCTTTTTCAAGAACGTCAAATTTATCTAATTTTTCGTCTTTTTTTTCGATCAATTCCTCTCGAGTTAACTCTTTTTTTATACTTGGTTTTTGAATTTCATTAGAAATATTTTTTTTATTAAAACTTGCAATGTTTTTTCTACTTTCATACTTCTCCTCAGTCGTATTATTTTTACTTTCTTGCTTATTTTCAAAACTATTTATCTCTTGATTACCTAGAAGGCCAGTTAAATGTATTTCAAGCCAAAGCCTTGGATTATCACTTGTTTTGATTTGATATTCAATATTTCTCAGATTGTTATGCCAATTAATTATTGTCGATTTATTTATTGTTTTTGAGATTTTATTCAATTCATCTCGAAATCCCTCAGAAGTATAATAAAGATCTGAATATTTATTATTTGTAGTGTGTAATAGCAGATCTCTTGTTATATTCAATAGTCCGATAATTATTTGAAGAGGTTCATTCCCGGCATCATATAATTTATTACAGGTGATAATTAATAACTCTGGATTATTCTCAACCAATGATTTAATCAGATTTGTTAATTCAATTTCTGATACTTCTCCTAGGAGGTTTTGGATATTATTAATTGTTATGCCTTCTGGTAAAAGATTTAATTGTTCAAGGAGGCTTTGTGCATCTCTCATACCTCCATTAGATCTTTCTGCAATCATTTTTAACGCTTGAACTTCGAACTCAATGGATTCTTTTTCCGCGATTTCTGATAAATGTTGAAAAATATCACTAGGGCTTATTCTTCTAAAATCAAACTTTTGGCATCTACTTTTTATTGTATTTAATACTCTCTCAGGATTTGTCGTCGCAAGGATAAATACAACTCTTGAGGGTGGTTCTTCAATAGTTTTTAGTAATGCATTTGAAGCTGCCGT
>QCRB01000018.1 GCA_003209425.1 Prochlorococcus sp. AG-459-E08 | reverse complement strand
CAAATAATTACTTTCAATAAAATGACTTCTAAGGCGGTTTTAAAAGATGTTGCAAGGGTTCTAGATATTCCTTATGGAGAGGCCGATAAATTGGCTAAGTTAATTCCTGTTGTAAGGGGGAAGCCTTATAAACTCAATGAAATGATTGATAAGAACTCTCCTAGCAAAGAATTTAGAGATAAATATATTAATGACAATAGGGTCAAAAAATGGATTGATTTGGCTTTAAGAATTGAAGGAACTAATAAAACATATGGCGTTCATGCTGCAGGAGTTGTTATTGCATCAGATCCTCTCGATGAACTTGTACCTCTTCAAAGGAATAATGAAGGACAAATAATAACTCAATATTCCATGGATGATATTGAGTCACTTGGCTTATTGAAAATGGATTTCTTGGGTCTTAAGAATCTTACGATGATTGAAAAGACAGTTTCTCTGATTAATCAATCCACAGGAAAGATAATTAATATTGATAATTTACCACAAAACGATTGTAAAACTTTTGATCTTATTGGCAGAGGAGATTTAGAAGGTATTTTTCAACTTGAATCTTCTGGTATGAAGCAGGTTGTAAAGGAATTTAAACCTAACTCTCTTGAAGATATTTCATCTATACTTGCTCTTTATCGGCCGGGTCCTCTCGATGCTGGTCTTATACCTAAATTTATAAATAGAAAAAATGGGAATGAAAAGGTCGATTTTCCTCATCCTCTTATTAAGTCTATTCTTACTGAAACCTATGGAATTATGGTCTACCAAGAGCAAATTATGAAAATTGCTCAAGACTTAGCTGGATATTCTCTTGGTGATGCTGATTTACTTCGAAGAGCAATGGGGAAAAAGAAAGTATCAGAGATGGTAAAACATAGGAATATTTTTGTCGAGGGCTCTATGAAGAAAGGAGTAAATGAAAAATTAGCAAATGATCTTTTTGATCAAATGGTTTTATTCGCAGAATATTGTTTTAACAAAAGCCACTCAACTGCTTATGGTGCTGTTACTTATCAAACTGCATTCTTAAAAGCACATTTTCCTGTTGCATATATGGCAGCTCTTTTAAGCGTTAATTCTGGCTCTAGTGACAAGATGCAAAGATATATTTCTAATTGTTATTCCATGGGAATAGAAGTTATTTCACCAAGCATTAATTTCTCTGGTGTAGATTTTACTATTAAGAATAATCAGATTTTATTTGGTCTGTCTGCAATCAAAAATTTAGGAGATTCAGCAATAAGAAATATAATTGATAACCGTAATAGTTCTGGAATCTTTAAGTCATTATCGGATTTGTGCGATCGTCTGCCTTCTAATGTTCTTAATAAAAGAAGTCTTGAATCTTTAATTCATTGCGGAGCATTAGATGAGTTTTCAGATAATAATAATAGAGCTCAGTTATTATCAGATCTCGAACATGTTATTGAGTGGGCTTCCTCAAGAAATCGTGATAGATTATCTGGCCAAGGTAGTCTATTTGATTCTAAAGAAGAATTTTCCAATGTAGCCTTTTCAGATTCACAATTAGCTAAAGTTGAAGATTATGCACTTATCGAGAAGTTAAAATTAGAAAAGCAACTTTTGGGCTTTTACTTATCTGATCATCCTCTAAAACATTTAACTAAGCCGGCAAAACTTATATCCCCTATAAGCATTTCTCAGTTAGAAGAAACAAAAGATAGAACCAAAGTATCTTTAGTTGGAATGATCCCTGAGTTGAGACAAATCACAACGAGAAAAGGAGATAGGATGGCTATAGTTCAGCTAGAAGATCTTTCTGGGAATTGTGAAGCAATAGTTTTTCCTAAAACTTATGTTAGATTATCAGAATTCCTTTTGACTGATACTAGATTGTTAGTATGGGGGACAATAGATAAAAAAAGTGATAAGACCCAATTAATAATTGATGATTGTAGAGAAATTGATAATCTTAAATTGCTTATTATTAATCTTGAATGTTCTCAAGCATCAGATGTAAGAGTACAAAATACTTTAAGAGAATGTTTAATTAAATTTAAGCCAGATAAAGATAAATGTGGAATTAAGATTCCAGTTTTAGCTGCAGTAAGAAATAAAAATAGTGTTACCTACGTTAAATTTGGGGAACAATTTTGTATTGGTGATATACAAGGAGCATGCAAATTATTAGAAGATAAATCATTCCATGTTAATTTGAAATCTTTAGTTTCCTAGATTAACTATTCTCCTCAAAATTTTGAGTTGCAGGTTTAAATGCTGCTTTTGCTCGTTGTATGTTCATTGGGATATTTTCAATACCGAAAAAAGATCCCGGCTCCTTATCCCAACTAGCTGATAATATTCCAAAACTTAATCCAGCAAGACCTAACAAGAAGAACAAAGCTGATATTGCAATTGTTGAGGAGGGAGGTATTTCAGCAATATTTCTTGTAACTATGATATAGCTAATAACAAAAACCGACATCCCCAAAATTGTCGGGATTCCAGCTGTAAAAAATATCCTTCTTGCCATTCTATCAGCTACATATTTAGGAATTCCACTTGATGATCGCTGAGAGGTAGTTACTGGATTAGATTTTTTTTCTAGATTAGCAAAAGCAGTTTTCTCAGAATAAATTTTTTTCTTTTTATTTTGAATCTTTTTTTTGGATTGCTTTTTTTTCATTTATGGAGATCATCCTCTGATTCCAATTTTTTTTACTAAATCCTGATATTTCTCGACGTTTTTGTCTTTTATGTAAGATAGTAATCTTTTCCTTTTACCAATCATTTTTAATAATCCTTGCCTTGATGCGAAATCATGAATATTTCCTTGAAGGTGGTCGCTTAATTTTGAAATTCTTTTTGATAGCATCGCAACTTGTACCTCCACAGATCCAGTGTCTGTTGAATGAATTTGATGAGTTTCAATAAGCTTCTGTTTTTCAGCTGTATCTAATGACATGAATTTAATTTTCCTTAAACCTATATTACTACGTTATATGACTATATTACTACCATCATTTTCTAAATAATTCATAGCTAACTTTAATAAATTTTCAAATGATATATTTTTTCCTTTTTTTGTATTGGCTGAAATTTCTTTAATGATAATCGGTAAAATAGTTTTTATTTCTTTGTTCCTGTAATTTAATGACTGAAGAGTTAAGTTAAGATCACTTATTATTTTATCTATTTCAGAATTCTTTGTTAAAATTTCATTCTGAGATCTTTTTTCATTACTTTGAAATTCATTTTTAAAATTACTTTTTAGTTCTAAAATTAATCTTTCAGCCATTTTTTGACCTATACCAGGAACTGAACAAATTAATTTTTTGTCCTTTGTTCTAATTGCACTAATAATCTCATCTATGGAGAATTTATTTAATAACCCCATACCAATTTGAGAACCAATACCTCTAATATTTAATATTTCAATAAAAAAATTCTTCTGATCCTTCAATGTAAATCCAAATAATAGATCTGAATCTTCTTTCTTTATGTGTTTAATCCAAAGTGTGAGGTTCTTATTAGAAATCTGATTTGTTTCTAATTTTAAAAAAAGTGAATTTAATATTTGTATTTCATATCCCAATCCCTGGCAATTAATTAAAACAAAAAATTTTTGATTAGTTTGCCATAATTCAACTAGTTCTCCACTAATCCAACTAATCAATTAACCACCATCCACCTGACATCCAATTAGTGCGCCAGCTGTACCTCCAGCAGGCACGGCCCAAAATCTATCTTTCCCTCTAGTGGAGGAAAGTGCTATTCCTGCTCCAAGAATACCTCCAATAACTGAACCCTCACTACAGTCGTTATCATCAATTTTTTCCGCTTTACTTTCCCCTCCACAGGGTATTACCACATCGACTTCGTAACTTTTTACATATCCAGGATTTGATTGTGTCCCTGGAATATATTCTTCTCTATATTCTGTTCTGGTACATGTTACTGACTTTGGAGTAGTTGCATTAACCTGAATAACAGGAGAGAAACAAAACAAAAAAATTAAATAAAAAAATTTCACCTTAGTTTTAACCTTTTTTATTATTCTAAGTCTTTTTGATTATTTTGGTAGTTGATATAATAGTTCCTAATAAAACAAATAATGCGCCTAATAAGAAATTGATGTTTATTATTTCGCTAAAAAACAAAATCCCCCAAATTGATCCAAATAAAACTTGTAAATAATTAATGGTCGAAGCTTCAGACGCAGGTAAGTTTTTTAATCCTATAGTCAAGAAAGTCTGACCTAATTGAGTAAATAGCCCAATGCCAAATATCCAAACTATTTCATTCCAATTTGGGGTAACCCAGTTGATTAATACAATTGGCAATAATGTTATAAAAGAAACAAGTGGAAAATATTCAATAATTACATAAACATCTTCAGTAAATGAAAGTTTCTTAACCGTTACATAGGCCAATGCAGTACAAATTGATCCAAGAAATGCTACTACAATCGAAATATTTTTAATTTCAACGTTTATATTTGATAACTGAGCTGGATTTAATATTACTAATATTCCAATCCAGCCAATAATTAAAGCAAAAACCAAATTCCTAGTTATCTTTTCGTTTATAAATATGCCAGCAAATATAGATATAAAAATAGGATATGTGTACTGAACGACAGTAGATATACTAAGAGGCATATTTCTTATCGCATAAAAAATACAAATTAAAGCTAGAGTTCCTAAAACACCTCTTAAAATAAGTAATGGTCTATTGTTGCCCAAAGGGTTTATATTTTTTAGATTAATTATGAATAATGTGATCATTAAACTTAGCAAGGATCTAAAGAAAACTAATTCATAAATAGGTATCCTTTTATCAATATTTTTTACGCACAAAGTCATCAAACTAAAAAAGAATGATGCAAATACCAAATTAAACTTATTCAATGAATTTAATTTTTTTTCTAATTCTTCGATATAGATCATTTAAAAAATACTTTTATTGTGAAATTATGTAGATTCTTAATAGATTTTGAACTATAACAAATAGATCATTATTTATTTGTTGATAAAATCTCAATGGTTCATTCTATACATCCAAGAACTATTCAAGAGGTTAAAGAAAAGGCAGATATTGTTGATGTTATATCTGAACATGTTGTTCTTAAGAAGAAGGGGAAGGAATTTGTTGGAATTTGTCCTTTTCATGATGATACTAAACCATCTATGACAGTATCACCAAATAAACAATTCTATTACTGTTTCTCTTGTGGCGCTGGTGGTAATTCCATTAAATTTTTAATGGAATTTACTCGTGCAAATTTTTCTGATGTGGTACTTTCACTCGCTAAGAAAAACAATATTAATGTTGAAAATCTTGAGGGTCCACAAGTAGAAGCATATAAAAAACAATTATCTCGAAAGGAAGAACTTTATAAAATACTAAGAGTTACTAAAAATTGGTTTAAGTCTCAATTAAATAATTCTCTTGGTGTTGAAGCAATAAAGTATTTAACCTCAAAAAGAAACTTAAATAACAAAATTATTGATAACTTTGAATTAGGTTTCGCTCCAAATTCATGGAATGATTTATTTAATTATTTATCCAAGGTAGAAAAATTTCCTATTAATCAAATTTTAGCTTCAGGTCTGGTAATTTCTAAAGATAATTCTGACAAGATTTATGATCGTTTTAGAAATAGATTAATTGTTCCTATTCATGATATGCAAGGAAGAGTAGTTGCCTTTGGGGGTAGATCTCTTGATGGTCAGGAACCTAAATATCTTAATTCTCCTGAATCAGAGATATTTGAAAAGGGAAAAATGTTGTTTGCATTCGAAAAAGCTTCTAGCAATATTAGAAAAAGAGATAAAGCTATTATTGTTGAAGGCTATTTTGATGTGATTTCTCTTCATTCAAAAGGTATTACTAATTCTGTTGCTTCTCTCGGCACCGCATTAAATAAGTATCAAATTTCTCAACTATGTAGATGTACAGATAATAAAAATATAATTTTGAATTTTGATTCTGATAATGCAGGGATATTAGCCACCAAAAGAGTAATTAAAGAAGTGGAGAGTCTCTCTCTTCACGATCAAATTAATCTTAAGATACTTCAACTAAGTGATTTTAAAGATCCTGACGAATATTTAAATAGACACACTCCTGAAGATTATTTTAATTTAATTGATAATTCATCCTTTTGGATTGATTGGGAGATTGCTCAGATCTTTAAAGATAAAGATTTAACTAAGTCTGAAATTTTCCAGAGTGTTATTTCTTCATTGGTAAAATTGTTGAGTAAATTACCTCAATCATCAACCAGAACTCATTACTTACAAAAAGTTTCCGAACAATTAAGTAAAGGTCAAGCTAGGTTGGCAATACAGTTTGAACAAGATTTAAGAAATCAAGTTAAGGGATTTCGTTGGCATGGTAGATCAAAAAAATTTGAACAACCAAATGAAATTTCTCGGCGTGAGAAAAATGAATCGGAAATAATTTTTTATTATTTACATTGCCCAGATCTTAGGCTATTTATTCGTGATGAATTTCTCAAAAGAGAAATAACCAGTTTTAATACCAACTATATTCAAAATTTGTGGGATGCTATTTCAAAAATTGAACAAAATAATTTGGGTTTAAATTATTTAAATGATTTAAAAAAATCAAATAGTCAAATTCTTCAAAAAGACTTTTCTGCTATTAACTTAATTTCACTTCTGCCTGACTACTTAGCTCTTAATAGTCCTGATTCATCAAATAAAATTAATATTTTTATTAATCCAGATGAGTTGTTTTTAACATTGCTTAGTAATCCTAAAGATAATTTACTCGGAACTTTATCACTTCTTGAAAAATATAATTCTCTAAAAAGATGTAGACACTTGATTGAATCTTGGGGATCTCAAAGATTAAAAACTTTAGAAAATTGTATATCTATCTTGATTGACAATCCTTCTTCAGATTCCTCAAATACTAATAAGGAGATAGACGATCTTTTTAAGGATTTAAATTCAGATGCTATTAAATTTCAGGAATTATATTATTTAGAAAGACAACATATTAATTTTTTAGACAAACAACGCTGTGGTAATTTCGTTGCTAGTTAGCATGTTTTATTTGAATTTATAGACAGTATTTTCTGATAAGGTTTTTTACCTTTTTTGGTTTATCTTCAAGAACATAAGCTTCTACTTCTTTTCCATAAGTCCCAGAAAAATTTGAAGTAGAAAATTCTAATGCTTTCCTTTTACTTTGATGTAATTTACCCTCTAAATCTTTTATATCACCTACTGTTTTATTATTATTACATTTTTGTATCGCATGAGTAGCTTCATGTCTTAATGCTTTTCTTATTGCTAATTCTGTTTTGAAGTTATCTTTGTTTGGTCGAAGTTTTTTATTTCTATAATTTGTTTTCCTTTTTGCATTTTCAGTACATATTATTATTTTATTTTCTTCAAAATTATGTAGTCCTTTTATTTCTTTGTTTAAGAGACATTCAATTTTATTTTCTACAACTATGTAGTTTGCTTTCATTAATAAGTCAAGAATCTCTTTATCTAATTTGCTTAAAAATATTATAAATTCCATTTTATTTTGTTTACTTTACTATAATTGGGATTTGTTTTATATCAGTTGTAGATGAGCGACTTAAGAAATTCTTATTCATCGTCCAACTTTGTGGCTTTTTTGTAATAGCCCATGTAATTGCATTGTTATTAAATCTTTTATTTAATAAATCAATCGTTCTCATAAGATTTGATGATTTTTTTAGGTCTTTCTGGGATTTGTAATTGATAACTGATTGCTGTAAATATTTGCTATTAGTTAAATCCTGCATTAGAACTCCAGCTTTTGATAATTTATATTCGGGATTATAAATTTCTTTAGATAATTCAACTACTATTTTTAAAATACTATTTGTGTCATCTGTTGCATTTGTAAGTTTTCTATGAGCACTTCTTTGATAATGTTGATTTGAATATTTACTGGTTCTGGCGAATACTCTAATATTAGATGATTGCAAATTCTGACTTCTCATCTTTTCAGACGCTTTAATTGCGTGAGTCGCTAGTGCTTGAGTTAAGTCTTCAAGTTTTGTGACTGGAGTACCGAAACTCCTGCTTACTTGAATTTCTTTTTTTGACTTCTTGTTTTTTTCTATAGGTAGACATTTATGACCTTTCAGTTCTAATTGTAATCTTTTCCCTACGATGCCTAATTTCTTAATAATTTCATTTTCTTCCATATCTCTTAATTCTCTCGCATTTTTAATACCTTTACTTTGTAACCAATTAGAGGTTTGTTTCCCGACTCCCCATATCTTATCTACACTAATTCTTTTCAAATAATTACTCTCATTTATGGTTCTAGCTAAATCAAATATTCCAGCTGAATAATCAATATTTTTAGCTAATTTATTAGCAATTTTTGCTCTTACTTTATTTTCTGCTATTCCTACTGTTATGGTAATCCCTAGATTCTGATATATTAACGATCTTATGCTTCTTGCCCAAGGGTATAGATTTTTATCATTAGGTCTAGAAATTGAGACAAATGCTTCGTCAATAGAATAAATTTCTATCCCTTCACAGTAGTTTTTTAGTAAATTCATTAGTCTTTTGCTCATATCCCCGTAAAGCGAGTAGTTTGAGCTTAATACTGCTACATCTAATTTATTTAATTTTTCTTTGATCTTAAAATAAGGAGTTCCCATTTTAATTTTTAAAGCTCGCGCTTCAGGGCTTCTCGCAATGATACATCCGTCATTATTAGATAAAATTACTACTGGTTTATTTCTCAAATGAGGATTAATATTTTGTTCGCATGACGCATAAAAATTATTAGCATCTATAAGAGCTATAGCATCAATACTTGAAATTCTCATAAATAGCTATGTATTGAATAAATAACAACCCCCCATATCTGTACATCAATATGGTTTTTAAATCTAAAATCAGGATAATTATGATTTTCTGCTTTTAAATATAATTCATCATTTTTTATAGATAATCTTTTTATTGTAAATTCCCCGTCTATCATTGCGATAATAATATTCCCTGGCTTGGCTATTAAACTCTTGTCTACTATTATTAAATCTTTATCTTTAATTCCTGCATTTATCATTGAGTCACCTTTAACTCTAAGAAAAAAAGTGCTAAACGGATTAGATATTAAATGTTCGTTTAAATCAATATTTTCTTCTGTATAGTCATCTGCAGGAGAAGGAAACCCTGCTGATACCGAATCAGTTAATAAAGGGATTTTAAATTTTTTAGTAGTTGAATCAAAAGAATCCAAGATTTAAATTAATAGTATATATGTACTATATAGCAAAAAACAAAAAATAGTTAGTTATTGAACTTTTTTAGATTAATTTTAGATTGAATCTAATTTTTTTAAGAACGATGGTAAGGGGATTTGTTAGATATAGAAATAGCTCTATAGATTTGCTCGATTAGGATTAATCTAGCTAATTCATGAGGAAAAGTTAAAGGAGATAGGCTTAGTACAAGATCTGATTTTTCTTTTATATCTGAACTAACTCCATCAGTATCACCGATTAAGAAATTAATTTTTTTATTTTTAAAATTCAAGAGTAAGGAACATAGTTCAACCGAATTAAACTGTTTCCCTTCTTCACTTAGGCAGATAATAATATTGTTATTGGATTTAAGATTATTTAAATTAAAAGTCTTTAACTCATTAATGATAAGTTCAGGCATTCTTTTTTTGTATTGATTAATTCCATCTCTAATCCAAATTTTCTTTATTTTGCCGATAGCATAAATTGCTAATCTATTACTCTGAAGCATAAGTAAATATTAAAACTAATTATTCATCAAGAAGATAATTAAATTCATCATATAGTTCCTCTTCGGTTGTTAATTTCTTAGAAAAACTATCTTTTTTAGAATTTATATTAATTTGATTAGTCTCACTTTTTCTTAGTGAATTATTAACGTTAGAAGTATCTTCTAAAGATTCTGAATTATCAATTAACGAATAAAAAATTTTATTGGGATCTTCTGAATTAAGTGGATTGGTGATTAAATTATCATTATTAGTTATATTTGAGTAATTATTTATATTTTTATTTTCGTTATTTAGATTTTTCTTTTTTTTAAATTTATTGAGTTTATCTAAATTTTTTTTTGATAAGCTCATGATATAAAGTATTAAATAAATTCATATTTAATTTAAACATATTATTTATCTTTTAGATGAATTCTAAAAACTATCATCAAAAAAAAAGATTTGGACAACACTGGTTGGTAAATAAAAAAATATTAGAAAAAATTAAAGAAATTGCTGTTCTTAATGAAAATGACTTTATTTTAGAAATTGGTCCTGGTAAAGGAGCTTTAACATCTAAGTTATTAGATTCAGAAATTAAAAAATTACATGCAATTGAATTAGATAAAGATTTAATAAATTTATTAAATGGTAAATTCAATAATAATGATAAGTTTTCACTGCAGCAGGGAGATATTCTTTCTGTAAATTTAGATTCGATTAATAAGAAAATTACAAAAGTGATTGCAAATATTCCTTACAATATAACTGGTCCAATATTGGATATTTTCATAGGTCGATTGGGCATTATAAGAAACTATAATTACGAAAAAATAATATTTTTAATGCAGAAAGAAGTTGTAGATAGGATATTGTCAAAAGAAGGTAATCCCAATGCTGGTGCGCTTAGTATAAGAATGCAACTTTTATCAAAAATAAAAAGAATATGTGATGTGCCGCCTTCATCATTTAGTCCGCCTCCAAAAGTTTTTTCTTCTTTAGTAGTTTTCGAACCAATTAAAAATGATTTAAGGTTAGATATTAGTCTAGAAAAATATATAGATAAACTTCTTCGAATTTCATTTAATTCAAGAAGAAAAATGCTTAGAAATACTCTTAATTCAATACTTTCAAATGAAGAGATGAATGAATTATCTGAATCTTCAAAAGTTTGTTTTAATTTAAGACCACAAGATATTTCAATTGACCAATGGATTAAGCTTGCAGAAAATTGTATTAAAATTAAAAAATAAAAATCTAAGTATATGCAAGATTTAGCTAAAACGAAAATTAATATAAAATCTCCAGCCAAAATAAATTTGCACCTTGAAGTTATTGGTAAAAGAGAGGATGGATTTCATGAGTTAGCAATGATTATGCAAAATATCGATCTTTCTGATTATTTAGAATTTGAAATTAATAATGAAGGTTTAATTAAACTTGAGTCTGATTATAATGATTTAAGCTTGTCTGATGATAACTTAATTGTTAAATCGGCAAATCTATTAAGGAAAAAATCAAATATTGATTACGGTGCGAATATATTTTTAAGAAAAAATATTCCAATTGGCGCAGGATTAGCTGGTGGATCCAGTAATGCAGCAGCAACATTAATTGGTCTTAATAAGTTATGGGATTTGAATTTAGATCAAGAAACATTATGTTTATTAGCATCAACTTTAGGATCTGATATTCCCTTTTTTATAAATGGTGGTATTCAATTATGTTTTGGAAGAGGCGAAATTTTGGAGAAATTAGATTCAAACCTTGAATATGGAGTAATTCTTTTAAAAAATCCAAATATATCAGTATCTACAGCTGAAACTTATAAAAAATATAGTAAAAGATTTTGTGATCAATATCTTACTGATAGAGAAATGATTGAGAACATAAGAAAAAATTTAAGAGATAATGGTTTAAATAACTTAAATTTTGATAATCAACATTTATCTATTAAAAATGATTTGCAGTTAGTTGTTGAAAATGAAAATGATTCTGTAAAGCAGGCACTATATTTACTTTCTAAATTAGAAAATTGTCTCACATTTTCAATGAGTGGATCAGGCCCTACATGCTTTGCACTATTTAAAAATATAGAGACTGCTAAAAAAGAATTAACTGCAAATTATAAATTGTTTAGAAATAAAGGTTACGATTCATGGGTTTGCACTTTCCTTGAAAAGGGAATAACATTCATTTAAATTTTTTTTATACAAAATTTTATTGTGGCTGATAATAGAAATGAGAATATTGAAAAAAACATTCCCGAAAAAGGACCATTAAATTTTATTGCAGGATCATTAACAAGTTTTTTATTATTTATATTTTTTTATTTTTTAAGTAGTAAAATTGCAATTTATTTTTCAGTACATAAACCATCTAATTCTTCTGAAATAGTCCAAAATATTTCTTCTAGTATAAATACCTTAATAATTGGATTATCTTTTTTGCTAACTTTCTCTTTTGCTTTTATAGGTATAGGACTTTTTATTGTATTTATTCGCAGTTTTTTTCTGAAGAAAAGTTGAACTGCCAATATTATTAAGAAAACACTTTCTTTGAATGTCTTTACATGACTTAGGACTTTTAGTCCTTTTGCTGTCTCCTGGCATGATTTTATCAATATTACTACTCATAACCTTCGCTGAAGGAGGTTGAATTATTCAAAGTGGTAGGATTATATTTGTGATTAATTAGGTAATTAATTGTGGCTGGAACATTATTATTTAATGCTTTGAAAGAGGCAATTGATGAAGAAATGGCAAATGATGTAAATGTTTGTGTTATGGGGGAAGATGTTGGTCAATATGGAGGATCTTATAAGGTAACTAAGGATTTATATGAAAAATATGGAGAGTTAAGAGTCTTAGATACTCCAATTGCAGAGAATAGTTTTACGGGTATGGCTGTGGGTGCAGCAATGACTGGCTTAAGACCAATAGTAGAAGGAATGAATATGGGTTTTTTGCTTTTAGCTTTTAATCAGATATCAAATAATATGGGTATGCTTAGATATACAAGTGGCGGAAATTATAAAATACCAGCAGTAGTTAGAGGACCTGGAGGAGTTGGTCGTCAACTTGGTGCTGAGCACAGTCAAAGACTTGAAGCATATTTTCATGCAGTTCCTGGCATAAAGATTGTTGCATGTAGTACACCCACAAATGCTAAAGGTTTAATGAAAGCAGCTATAAGAGATGATAATCCGGTTCTATTTTTCGAACATGTTCTTCTATACAATTTGTCTGAAGAATTACCTGAAGGAGATTATACTTGCGCTTTAGATCAGGCTGACATCGTAAAAGAAGGAAAAGATATTACTTTATTGACTTATTCAAGAATGAGACATCACTGCCTTAAAGCCGTTGAAGAATTAGAAAAAAAAGGAATAGATGTTGAATTAATAGATTTAATAAGTTTAAAACCATTTGATATGGAAACCATCTCAAAATCAATAAGAAAAACAAATAAAGTAATTATTGTTGAAGAATGTATGAAGACTGGAGGTATTGGTGCAGAATTAATTGCCTTGATAACAGAAGAGTGTTTTGATGATCTTGATGCCCGACCAATTAGATTATCTAGTCAGGATATTCCAACTCCTTATAATGGAAATCTTGAAAATTTGACAATAATCCAACCACATCAAATAGTTGAAAAAGTTGAACACTTAATTAGTGGGAGTATCTAGACAATGAAAAGAAGGCAAGGCTGGCTTTTTTTTATTATATTTCTACTTACTTTATCTGTTTATCTGTTAATAAATTATCCCTTACAGTTGGGATTGGATTTACAGGGGGGTTCTCAACTTACACTACAAATTATTAAAGAGAAAGGTAATAAGGTAACAAGGGATGAACTTGAAGCAGTTAATTCGGTTATAGATAAGCGCGTTAACAATTTAGGAGTTTCTGAGTCTAATTTGCAAACCCTCGGTGGAGACCAATTGATTTTAGAATTACCAGGTGAACAAAATCCATTAGTTGCTTCAAGGGTATTAGGTAAGACAGCTTTATTAGAATTTAGAACCCAAAAAGAAGGAACATCTACAGATTTAAAAACACTGCAACTACAGAGATTGAGTATTAAAGAATTAATTGAACAATATAATTCTTCAGAAAAAAGTCAAAATGATGATAATTTCTTAAAAGTTATTCAAGATGATCTTAAAATTAAAGAGCAAGAATTGAATTACTCATCTAATAGTAATGATTTATATGGGAAGTTAATTGAAATCAAAAAATATGTTGATAAAGAAATTACAAATTTATTTATTAAAACAGATTTATCTGGAAAGGATCTTATTAACGCAGGAAGAAGACAAGAACAAACAAATAGTAATTGGGAAGTTTTATTAACTTTTAGTAATTCAGGAGGTGAAAAGTTTGCAGAAATTACAAAGTCAATTGCTGGCACTAATCAACTATTGGCTATTATTCTAGATGGTGAATCAATAAGTGAAGCCAGTGTTGGTAATCAGTTTGCTAGTACTGGGATTACAGGCGGATCAGCAACAATAAGCGGTAATTTTAGTGCTGAAAATGCTAGAGAATTAGAAGTTCAACTTAAAGGAGGTTCATTGCCATTGCCAATTGAAATAGTAGAAACTAACACTATAGGGGCTCTGTTGGGATCCAAAAATATTTTAAAAAGTCTTTATGCAGCTATTAGTGGATTGATTTTTGTTGGGATATTTATGATTTTTAATTATAGAATTCTAGGTTTTGTTTCAGTTCTTTCTCTAGTACTTTATGGTTTCTTTAACTTAGCCCTATATTCTCTAATTCCTGTAACTTTGACTTTACCTGGAATATCTGGGCTTATACTTAGCATTGGTATGGCTGTTGATGCAAATATTCTAATATTTGAGAGAATTAGAGAAGAATTATATGATGGTAATACTCTTACAAGATCTATTGATAGTGGTTTTCAAAGAGCTAATTCATCAATAGTTGATGGCCATATTACAACTCTTCTAAGTTGTTTTGTATTGTTTTTATTAGGAGCAAATTTTGTTAAGGGTTTTGCGGCAACATTAGGTATCGGAGTCTTAATAAGCTTGTTTACCTCATTAAATTGTTCTAAAACTATTTTGCGATTTTTTATAACATATCAATCTTTGAGACAAAAAAATCTCTATCTGCCAAGGAATAATTTTTCAAATTAAATTTTTTATTTCTAATTTCCTATGAATTACAATCTTGAATTAATAAAAAATAAAAAAAAGATAATTAGTTTTTCAACTGTTCTTATTTTGTTGAGTCTTCTAGGAATTTTATATTCTACTTTTAATACTTCTTATAAGAAACCTATAAATTTAGGGATGGATTTTGTTGGGGGGAATGAAATAAGAATAGAAAGAGTTTGTGAAGCGGAATGTTCTAATTTGTCCCCTGATTCAGTTTTGGAAAATTTAAGAGAGATCTCTAAAAATAAAAAAGTTTTAAATAATATTAAATTACAACTCCAAAATAACTATAGATTAATTTCAATAAGAACACCTTATTTAAGTATCGAAGAATCAAATGATCTTATTACTAATCTTGATAATATTATTGGACCTCTGAATTATGAGAGTAAGGATTCAAGATTAATAGGACCAAAGCTTGGGAAAAGATTACTTTCTAATTGTATTACTTCATTGTTGGTTTCTTTATTTGCAATATCTATATATATAACAATTAGATTTGATAAAAAATATGCATTATTTGCTTTATTAGCTTTATTCCATGATTTATTAATAGTTTTCGGTATATTCTCCTGGTTAGGAATTATATTATCTATCGAGGTAAATACTTTATTTGCTGTGTCTTTGTTAACTATTGCTGGTTATTCTGTAAATGATACTGTTGTTATTTTTGATAGAATTCGTGAGAATTTAAAATCAAAGAAAGAAGGCTATAACGAAACTATTCAATTATCAGTAAACGAATCATTTAGGAGAACAACGTTTACCAGTATTACAACCCTTATTCCTTTATTAAGCATAATTTTGTTTGGATCTTACTCGCTATTTTGGTTTTCCTTGGCCTTGTCATTAGGAATTATAGTTGGAAGTTATTCAAGCATTCTTTTGGCACCATCTTTTTTGCTTAAAGACTAAGCTTTAGCGTTTTTATTTTATGAAATTGAATTATTATTTAATACTTTTATTTTCGTTAATTTTAATTGAGCTTTCTACCGAATTTAGAATATTGTTCGATCATTTTACTTTAAATTCACTATATTTTGCTATTAGTAAACATCCTTTAGCTTTCTTTATACTTTTTTCATATCCATATTTATATAAAAAGTTAATTAAATAGTTTTTTAAATATCTTTAAATGATTCCTTGATTAATACCTGAATTACTACAGCTAAAGGTAGAGATAAAATTAAGCCTAATGGACCAAAAATGAAGGTGAAACCAAATTGTGATATTAAAGTCAATCCAGGGAGTAAGTTTGCTTTTTTCTTCATTATAGATGGCATTATTATATAGCTTTCAATATTTTGAATGATTACATAAGCTCCTAAAACCGCTAGTGGTTTCCAAAAATTATCAAGTAATGCAATGGAAATTGGAAATATACCACTAATAACTGGACCTATATTAGGAATTATATTGAGAACCATTGCTATTAAGGCATTTGATACAACATATTTGACATCTAATATTGATAAAACTATTAAGGATAATAGACCTACTGATAATGAACTGATGATCATAGAGAAGGCCCAATTTGCTAATGCGATATTGCATTTATCAAGAATATTTCTAAATTTATTACGATAATTCTTAGGAATTAATAGAAGTATATTTTCTTTATATTGTTTTGGTTCAATGGAAATCATCAAACTGACTACTAATACGAAAATTAATTTTAAAAGACCTGAACCTAGATTCCCAGCTAAATTAATTATGTTTTTAAAACTTTCTTGAATAGCTTTAGCAATAGTTGCAGCATCTGGAATGCTAACTACATTATCTATAAGATTAATTATTTCAATAACATTTTCTGATTCATCACCATAAAATAAGCGATTGAGTTTGTTCAGATTTGTATTAATTAAAATATTTATTTTTGATAAGCCATTTGGAATGTCAACTAGTATTTCATTGAATTCTTTTACAAAAGGGGGTAATACAAGAATAAAAATAGTAAATACTATTACCGATATAAAAGTTAATACAAGAAATAATGAAAGAGATCTGGGAATTTTTATCCCCTTTTGTATTTGATTACATAAATTACATACAATATTTGAAATTACTAAAGAGCAAATAATTAACAGCAGGAAATCTCTTAAAGTCCATATTATTAATGATGTGATTAAAATTACTACTAACTTGAAATATGATGAACTACTCAATTTAGAAAATATTTTACTTCTTCTCAGAATATCCTAATCCATATGATTTGGCATAACTATTTGCAAATCTCATAAATCTATCGAAGTCTGAAGTTTTCTTCCAAATATAAACTGCTTCTAAAAATATGGGTTCTCCATCGACAAATTTAACTTTTACCTCTCTCGTTAATATTTCACCTTCATTATCAATCATACGCATACCTGTGATTTCACCATCTGTAATTGAAGATAACGCCTGAGGCTTCTCGAACAAAAATAATGCTTGTCCAGTTGTTCCATCCTTACTTCTAGTAAGTCTTATCTCAGGTACTACTGGTTCATCAGTTCCTTCATAAAATTGAATCCTTGCTTTTTTATTTTCAGTCATAAATCTTTTTAATAATTTTTTATTTTAGGAAATAATTTTTACTTTCGTTTATAAATATTTTATAAAATATTATTTATTAATTCTAGGATCTTCTCGTTATATTCTTTATCAGTTAAATCTAATAAGGTTAAATTATTATTTTTAGCTTTTTCATATTCATAACATTTATCATAATAATCCAATACTGATCTGCATACTGAGTCCCATTTCTCATCATTAATTGATTCAAGAGCTATTTTTGTTCTTTGTGGACCTAACCTTTTTTTTATCCTTAGTACAGATTCTTGGAGCTCTTCTTTTTTGAATACACTGTATGTATTTATTAGCTCATGTAACCTATTTGATTCGCTTCTTAAAATTTCAATTCTCCTTGATGTTTTCATCTGATTAAAAAATTCATGAGGTATTTTGCATTTGCCAATATTTGCACTTTCTGCTTCTACAAAAATATTGTTAATGGTTTTAAAGGAATATAATTTTTCTGCAATTTTATTCTCAAATTGCTCGTTGCTAGGTTGTTCCTTCATACCTAAACCGCCAAATGTACTTCCTCTATGACAAGCAAAACCTTCAAGATCTATAGTTTGATATTTATATTTATCTAGTAATGACAATAACCTTGTTTTTCCAGTGCCAGTTTTTCCACCAATTACAATAATGTTCCACTTTTTTGAAAAACTATCTAATATCCATCTTCTATATGTTTTGTATCCTCCTTTAAGTGTTATGGGATAAAATCTATATTTTTCCAGTAACCAAGAAATACTTTGTGATCTCATTCCTCCTCTAGAGCAATATATTTTTATAAATGATTCATCATTATTTTTTTCAGGAATTATTTTTTGAGAGTCAATAATCATTAGTAAACTATCAAGAAGGAATTCTAATTTTTTTTCAACAAATTTTAATCCTTCTATTACAGCTTTTTCCCTTCCATCTTTTTTATAAATTGTTCCAATTATGGTTCTCTCATCATTATCAAATAATGGAATATTAATAGAATTAGGCATATGTCCTTTATAATATTCACCTGGGCTTCTCACATCTATAAGTGGCCCTTTAAAACTTCTAAATTTCTCTAGTTCTTTTCTTTTGAAATACATGAATAGTTTTTATTTTTGGTTTATTTATTGAAAATGATTAACAAAGAACAAGATAACTATAGTAATGCTACATTAGATCTGGTTAAAAAATTTGTAGATTCTAATCAAAGAAAAAGAATAAATTTATTAAGTAAAATCGAATCTGAAGTCGAAAATATTTACAATCTTTGCCCCTCTCTATTTGAAATCTTTGATAGTGAAGGAGATGACTGGACAGCTGGTTGGCTATTGCAGGTTTTAAAAAAATATAAGCCTGATTTCTTTATAAATACCAAATTTAATAATTGGTATAAAACTTATTCAGATATTGATATAAATTATAATGATTTGCAATTAATGTTAGTTGAGCAAAAATTTGAAGAGGCAGATAGATTAACAAGTGCCTATTTGCGGCAGTTAGCAGGAAAACTAGCAGTTAAACGTGGATATGTTTTCTATAGTGAGGTTAAGAACATGTCAGGTACAGATTTAAAAACAATTGATAGATTATGGAATATCTATTCTAATGGTAGATTTGGCTTCTCAATTCAAGCGAAGATTTTAAAATCAGTAGGGAAAAAATATGAATTATTGTGGCCGAAAATAGGATGGAAAAATGAAAGTTTATGGACAAGATATCCAACTTCTTTTTGTTGGTCATTGAATGCTCCGGATGGACATATGCCTTTAATAAATCAACTAAGAGGAGTGAGATTAATGGACTCAATATTAAGGCATCCTGCTATAGCTGAGAGACACAATAATATTCTTTGATCTAGTGGTATTTAATAAGTTAAAATTTATATAGTATCAAAATATTATTATGTCCCTATTTCAGGGCACAAATATTTTAAAAAAATTTTTCAACAGGCCGAGGATTAACTGGTCAAATTACGAGTTTGAATCCTCATTACAATTAAATGAATTCGTTGATCAATTACTAGAACCCATTAATAAATCTCAATCTTCATATCTTATTAAACTTGGCTTGCATGAAGCTCTTGTTAATGCAGTAAAACATGGAAATAAATTAGATCCCAATAAAAATATTAGAGTAAGAAGAATAATCACTCCTAATTGGTGCGTTTGGCAAATTCAAGACCAAGGCAATGGTTTAGAAATAAAAAAAAGAAATTATAAATTACCAAAAAAAATAAATAGCGTAAATGGGCGTGGCTTATATATTATAAATGAGTGTTTTGATGATATTAGATGGAGTAGTAAAGGAAATAGGCTTCAGTTGGCGTTAAAAAGGTGATTTTTACTGGGACATGGTTGATCAACGTTAATTTCTTTTAGCCATTTAATACTTTCTTCCATGTACTCAATAGTTTCTTTTTTGTTACAAGAAATAATAAGTTGGCATAACCCAGCAGAAATAAGTTCTGCAGATCTTTTATATTTATTCCCTTTGTCTTTATGCCATTTTGAATGATCAATTTTTAACTTATCATTAAGACTTTGAACAAGCTTAATAGTATCTTTATCCCAATAGGTCATAGAAGTTTTAACTTATTTTACAGCAGACCATACTTTGGTCATGAAAAATGAGTTTGATCTCACATTTTTAAACCCTACTTCCTCAATTTTTGAATTTATATCTTCTTTTATGTAATCACAATAGAAAGGCTCATGAAATGTTTTATAAAAGTTTTCCATTACTGATGTAAAGTCAGGAGAATCACTTATTTGTATCGAATCAGCTAGTACTAATATTCCTCCGGGTTCAAGAACTCTAAAAAATTCATTTAATACCATAGCTCTTATTGTTCTAGGTAATTCATGAAATAAATAAACACAAGATATACATTGAAAACTATTATTTTCAAATGGCAATTTTTCAGCATTGCCTTTTATTAATTCAATTAAATCTCCATCTAAATCCGAAATATATCTACTTGCCTCTTTTAAGTATGAATCAGATAAATCAATTCCTGTAATTTTTTCTTTAGGAAATGCGGCTCTTAATTGTTTTAAGGTCCTTCCTGATCCAGTAGCCACATCAAGTATTTTTATGGAACTTTTTTTTCTATCATTAAAAA
>QCRB01000017.1 GCA_003209425.1 Prochlorococcus sp. AG-459-E08 | reverse complement strand
TGATTTATCCATTTCATAGACTGATTACCTTCTTCAAGTACCCTATAGATAGGTTTCAAAAGATGTTTCATGTTAAATTTTTCTGCAGTAAATGATAAATCTGATAATAAGTTTTGAATCCATTCTCTACAAATAATTTTTTTTCCATCTTGCCAGTTAATTAACTCTGAATTAAGACTATCTTTAGCAGCATTAATCTCATTTTTATCGCATATTTCTGATAATTCATCAATAGAAAAAAAACTCGCATTTAATGGATCTAAAGTGTTTATATTTTCAAAAAGATTTAAAATTCTAAGTTCTAGCATGGCCGTTATCCCCAATAGCAAATTAATATCATTGACGAAATCACAGATTCTTAATTCCAAACGATCAAGAATCAAAGGCCTATGGGGACCATTTGGTCGTATTGATGACCAAAAATGCCTGATATTATGCATATTTTTATTAGCTATATTTTCCTCGATCCAATTGATGTAGGAATTATGATTAACAAAAAAAGGTACTTTCTTGGGTGTTTTAGGAAACTGCATCCATCTCTGAGAGTGATTTCCTGTAATTTTATTATTCAAAAAAGGCGAGCTAGCACTTATGGATAAATACAACGCAGCCTCAGATCTTATCAGTCTAATAGCAGCAAAAAGTTTATCTAAGTCATCTATTCCAATATTTATATGAACACTTGAAGTTGCAATAGATGTTCCATAATTATCTTGAATAAATTGATGATAATCATTGTCAATATCAGATCGTTGAAATTCAGTATCGTGTTTAAAACAAAGTGTGGATGAAGGGATGATTGTTAACCCTTTATTGTTAAGCCATTTTCTCAAGTTTTTTCTTGGAGTTTTTAATTTCTCATATAGCAGTTTATAGTCTTTCTCAGGTGTTGTAATGTATTCAACATTTCTATTATCTGGCTCTTTTACAAAATCAGGGAATTTTTTCTCAATTTCAGCCGAAACACCAATATGAGAATTTAAAGAACCTGTGAAAAGTTCCACCTCAAAACCCTTATAAAGATTATTTTGACTCATTTATTTATCCAAACAGGCTAATGCTTTAAGTATCCCCTTTGCTTTATTTATCGTCTCTTGATATTCATTTTCGGGCAAAGAATCAGCAACTATTCCAGCTCCTGCTTGCACTGATACATCATATTTCCCATCTCTTGAGGGTTTAACTATCATGGTTCTTATCGTAATTGCTGTATTTAATGCACCATTAATATCAACGGATCCGTATACACCAGCATAAGGTCCTCTAGCATCTTTTTCAAAGTGCTTAATCAATTGCATAGCTCTTATTTTTGGGGCGCCAGTTACTGTCCCAGCGGGAAAGGATGCTTTGAGCAAATCCCATACATCAGCATTATTTTTTAAGATTCCCTCAACTTGACTGACTATATGCATAACATGTGAATATTTCTCAATAACCATTAAATCCTTAACCTTGACAGTACCAATTTCACAAACTCTTCCAAGATCATTTCTCCCAAGATCAATTAACATTACATGCTCAGCTATCTCTTTTGGATCTTTTAATAATTCCTTTTCTAATTCCAAGTCTTGTTGATTATCAATACCTCTAGGTCTTGTGCCAGCTATTGGTCTTAAGCTTGCAACAATCTGACTATTTTTATTTTTTTCTGCTTTAACCATTACTTCAGGACTTGAACCTATCAGATACCATGAGCCGAAATCAAAAAATGACATGTATGGAGATGGATTAACCATCCTCAAACTTCTATATAAATTAAAGGGATCATTATTGACTTGAGTTTGGAATCTCTGACTTATAACTATTTGGAAGATATCTCCCTTTTTTATGTATTCTTTTGCAGAGAGAACTGCATCCTCAAAATCTTTTTTCTCCCAATTACTTTCTAGATCTAAATTCAAATTCTCATTTTCATTCCAATCTAAAAACTCATTTTCTTTTAGAGGAACTCTCATTAAATTTCTAGTTTTCTGAATTTTAGAAATTGAGTTTAGATACAACTCTTCAATTGAGCACTCTTTTGAAGAACTTGTATCTGCATAAACCACTGCAGTAATACATCTTTTTATTTGATCAAAAACAACTAACTGATCAAAAAACATCCATGAACCATAGGGGATATTGTTTTCTGGTATTTCATTTATTGGAACACTTGGTTCTATTCGATTTATTAATTCATAACCCCAAGAGCCATATAACTGTCCAATTGATGGTAAGTCATCAAGCATGGTTGACTTGTATTCCTTTGTCCAACTTCTCAAAATATCAAAAGGATCACCTTTATGTGTTTCAGTTTTGCCATTATTCCAAGTTTTAACTATTTCTTCTCCATAACAAACGGCTTCCCAAAGAGGTTTAGTAGCGACAATACTCCACCTACCCAAATTCTCCCCACCTTCGACAGATTCAAGAAAAACACCATGGGAATCTTTTGAAGATAATTTCAACCAAGTCGATAATGGAGTCTCTAAATCTGCTGGCCAATTTTCAAGGATAGGTATAAAATTTTTACCTTCTTTGTAAGCCTTTAAAAAACTATCTTTCTGTGAGCTGATCATATTAATAATGTCAGCCCAAATTATAATTATTTTCTTCTTTTATATCAACTTTAAGGAAGTTAATCAAAAGTATTCTTAGTTGTAAATTTCAAACCAGCTGGATTAGGATTCTCACCTATTCTTCTAGGATTATGACCTACTTTCTCTCTGCCTTCATTTACTTTTTCAGGGAAAACACCATCCTTTGGGTGTAAAAATTCAATATCGCCACCTGGGAAAATTCGGTAAATTTTAAAATCTTCAATTCTTGGTTTGAATGCTCTTAATTGTGTCCCTAATGCAAGGCATTGTTCTTTTCTTGCAAAGTACATTAAATTATCACCTTCATGCATAATAGCCGCTCCACCAGTGGGCAATTCAAATGCTTGTTCCTTTGAACTTTTCCATACAATTGCATATTTTTCTTCGGTTTCTGCTGAGTTTAATAAACCCCCAGTACTTCCTATATGCTTTGGAAATTGACCAACTAAAGTTTCAGTCATCCTAGATTTTGAGTTATTTCTACTAAGAAATTAGCATTCATATTTTGCAAAATTCAGAATTAATAGGAAATTTTCTACATTATTTAATATATGTTTAACTTAATTCTCATTTCATTTGGCATCTGAAATAGGAAAAAATACTGTCAAACCTGTATCACGTCTTTGTGTGACATGCCCTCCTAAACTAGCTAACAACTTTTGAGTGGCATTTTGACTAAGTTGTAAACTTCCAGTTTGAGGGTTCCAATTTAAAACAGGACCAATATCAGAACCATTATCTTTTGTTAGAATTTCTTTTTGATTGTTATCTAATTTTTGTACTTTGAGTTGAAGTTTGAGTTTTTGACCAGCAGGTCTTAATTCTAAAATCAATGTACTACCTTCTTTTAATCCTCTAGTATTTTTATCAATTAATCCTCTTAACATTAATTCTAACTTTTCAGAATCACTCAAAATTTGTGGAAGTTGTTTGGGGATATCTATCTTCAAAGAAATACCACGTCGATTTAATTGTTTATTCCACAAAGGAGCAAGCTTTTTGAAAATTTCGGCTAAATTAATTTTCGCCAAGTTATTCAATGATGGTATTTCATTACTAACTAATTCTGCTGCATTAAAGATTAAACCAAACCTATCAATTTGTTCATTACATTCATTATCTATTTGAATTAAACGATTTCTCATAGATTCATCCATTTTATATTTTTTTAAAGTAGAACTTATTAGGGTTCTTATTGTTGCCAATGGAGTTCTTACTTCATGAGAAATTGCACGTAATAATTTTGCTTCAGTCATTTGCACATTTTTTTCATCATTTTTCACCGAATTCTGTATATTAAGGCTTGGCGTATTATTTGCTAATTTTGCCGATAATATTGGCCAAAATAATTTTTCAAATTGATTGTTAATATTAAGGTTCCCTAAATTATTGATTGCATTACGAAATTTCACTCCTTCCTCATAATTTTCTTGATTTAATTTTGCATGCATTAATTCAATTGAAAGTTTTAGACTTTCTTCATCACACTTCATTAATAGAATTTTCTTATCTTTTTCTCCTACAATTGATAATACGCATTGAAAATTTGGGGTGATTATCATCAAAAAAGGTTCATAGCCATCTTCTTGACAAAGATTTAAGACTTTATAATTACTTGATAAATCGAAATCTTTTTTTATCTTTTCTGAATTATTGACTGGTAAAAAACCTGCATTCTCATTTTGAAAGTATGGAAACCCCTCAGGAGACCAAAGCCATCCATTAAGTTGATTTAAAAATTTTTTATCATTAAAAGCTGGTAAAGGTGAGGCGACCCAAATCCCACCCTGTTTATAATTCTGAGATAAGAAATCTTTTTGGATAACTTCTAAAGAAGCCCACCACATTCTCCTGGATGTATCATCATCCACATATATAGTTTGAACTTCTTTAATCAAAAGGTCTTGAAGTTTTTTTATAGTTATTTGTGATTTCATCAACTTCTTAGTGATCTAGAACGTTTCAATATAGATAAAACAAATCCAATAGATATAAAATTAGTCACCAATGACGTTCGACCATAGCTCATAAAAGGAAGGGGAATTCCAGTAACTGGTCCTAATCCAATAGTCATAAATAAGTTAATAATTATTTGGAATAAAAAAGTAGAGGCTATTCCAATAACAATTAGAGATTCAAAGTTAGTCCTGGCAATTGTTGCAGTATTAATAAGTTTTTTAATCAAAAAAAAGAACAAAAATAAAACTACTATGCACCCCACAAAACCCAATTCTTCGCCTAAAGCACTGAATATAAAATCAGTATGTTGTTCTGGTATAAATTGCAAATTAGTTAGCTTACCTTTTAGCAAACCAGTCCCAAATAATCCTCCAGAACCAATTGCAATTTGACTCTGTATCAAATGATATCCACCACCTAATGGATCTCTATTTGGATCTAAAAATAAAACTAATCTATCTTTTTGATATTCTTTTAAGCCATATTGCCACAAAATTGGTGTCAATTTTGCCACTAATAAATGGAAAGAAATAGCGATAGCAGGAAAAATAATTTTCTTTCTCGAAGATCTATAAGCAAGATATCCTATAAATGGAATCCAGAAAACAAGAAGAGTTGGTAAGGTCAAATAAAATATAGAAGTGACAAGACAAAATACTAATATCAAAATCCACTCTATAGGCATTTGCGACCAATAGAGCATCACACCTGTCAAAACAAGTAAAACTAAAGAGGTACCTAAATCCGGCTGAAAGAAAACTAATAACCAAGGAATAACTACTACTAATAAGGGCAACATTAAGTCCCTTATTGTGTAAATTATTTTTTTGTCTAGTACTAAAGCAAGAGTTAATACAGTACTTAGTTTAGCTACTTCTGAAGGCTGAAAAGAAAAGATGCCCAAGTTTAACCACCTTTGAGCTCCAGAAACTGATATCCCAAAAAAATATATTAGTAATAAGAATATTAAAGTACACAAATAAAATGGTACCAAATACTTTCTTAGTCTCTCTAAAGGTATATAAGAAACAAAAAATGCTAAAAAATAACCTAAAAAACCAGTTAGGATATGACTTAAATAATTGGATCCTAAAAAATCACCCTGAATACTTTTTATTAATAAACCTGAAATAATAACTAAAAACAGAGGGATTATAAGTAATGGAGAAAATAAAAAACCTCTATTAAAGTTTTCTTTTTTTGGGAAAAATCCTCTGTTATTTAATAAAGAAATTCTCCTAAACATCAATTATCTATTAATAAATTGATTCTTAATTAATTGAGCTAAATTACTAAATGCAATAGAACTATCTTTATTGGGCTGGCTTATTGAGATTGGTACACCTTTATTGCTTTCATCAACGAGAGGTATTTCAATAGGAATTTGAGCTAATAATGGTAAATCATTTTCTTTAGCTAATGTTTGACCTCCACCTTTTCCAAAAATTTCATATTTTTTACTTGGCATATCCGGCGGAATAAATACTGACATATTTTCTACAATTCCAAGTAACGGCACTCCGAGTTGTTTAAACATTGCTAATCCCCTCCTAGCATCTTGCAAAGATACTTGTTGAGGAGTGGTGACAACAATAGCTCCAGTTATAGGAACAGATTGAGAAAGGGATATTTGAGCATCTCCCGTTCCTGGAGGCAAGTCAATAACCAAAAAATCAAGATTATTCCATTCAACTTGGTACAAAAATTGTCGAATAATACTATTAAGCATTGGTCCTCTCCATATAACTGGCTGACCTTCTTCTATGAGGAATCCCATGGATACCAATGAAATTCCATATTTATTTATTGGTATTAACCTTTGATCACTACCACTACCTTCTGTAACCTTTGGATTCTGTTCGGCAACTCCCATCATTGAGGGAGTATTAGGTCCATATATATCCGCATCCAGCAAACCAGTTTTTAAACCTAATTTAGCTAAAGAACAAGCAAGATTAACTGCAATAGTACTTTTTCCAACTCCACCTTTACCACTACTAACAGCTATGATATGACGAATCCCATCAATCTTCTGCAACTCAGGCGCATTACTTTGATTTTGAGATTCTGTTTTGGAAGGATTATTATCTATCTCTATTTGAACATCATTAATATCTTCAAAATCCATTAGTACCCCTCTAACCTCTTGTACAATTCTATCTCTCTGAGAATTTGCAAATGATGGTAATGATAAAGTTACGATTACTCTCGGTATTGTTACTCTTACATTTTTAATCCAAGCTAATTCAATTACGTTTTTCTGTGATCCAGCATCTAAAACTTTTTGTAAAGCAAAATTCGCATCTTCTATTGTGGTCATTAAATTTTTAAATATTTTGACAAGGTAGTCGACTGTTTAAAAGATTAAGAACTATGTCGAACTATCAAATAATAGGCAATAAGTTCCCCCTAAGAGAAATTATAAAGAGAAACTTATAATTAACCAAAAAAAAAATTTTCTTCAAGATTTACAAAATATATGTTGAAAGAACCTCCTAAAAACTCGAGAGAAAAAACTAAAAATCTCTTATTAACTCTACAAGACAAAATTTGTTCAGGGCTTGAAAATGTAGATGGAAAAGGGAAATTTACAGAGGAATCCTGGCTAAGAGACGAAGGTGGCGGTGGAAGATCAAGAGTATTGAAAAATGGTTCTATTTTTGAGCAAGCAGGCGTAAACTTCTCGGAAGTACAGGGAAAAGAATTACCTCAATCTATAATCTCTCAAAGGCCCGAAGCAAAAGGTCATGAATGGTTTGCTACGGGAACTTCTATGGTTTTGCATCCTAAGAATCCCTATATTCCCACAGTTCATCTGAATTATCGATATTTCGAAGCTGGTCCTGTTTGGTGGTTTGGAGGAGGTGCAGACTTAACCCCTTTTTATCCTTATCTTTCTGATGTAAGGAATTTTCATAATGAGCATAAAAAAGCTTGTGAGAAAGTTGATCAAGATTTGCATAAAGTTTTCAAACCATGGTGTGATGAATATTTCTTCTTGAAGCATAGAAATGAATCTAGAGGCATAGGAGGTATTTTTTATGATTATCAAGATGGTTTAGGCAATATTTATAGAGGAAATAATCAAAATGGAGAAGCATCAAAAGCTTCACAAAATATTGGCAGACCTAATTTAAATTGGGATGATTTATTTTCTTTAGCGGAAAACTGTGGGCAGGCATTCCTCCCTTCATATTTGCCCATTATTGAAAAAAGAGCTCCTCAAACATATTCATCGAAGGAAAGAGAATTCCAGCTATATCGAAGAGGTAGATATGTCGAATTCAATTTAGTTTGGGATAGAGGGACGATTTTTGGACTACAAACAAATGGCAGAACTGAATCTATATTAATGTCCTTACCGCCTTTAGCTAGATGGGAATATGGATATAAAGCTAAAAATGGTTCTCGAGAGGAATTTCTCACATCAATTTTTACAAAACCCCAAGATTGGTTAAATGATAAAGAGTTAGAGAAATTCTGTATAGAGAATAATATTTTTGATTAAAAATTATCGAATAAAATTTTCAAGTATCTTAAATAGGTGTTTTAAATAAAGAACCGTCACTCTTCAATTGAAGTTTTTCTCCGAGTTCATTTTCTAAAGAGATTAGTTCATCCCTATGGGCTCTAAGTCTCATAAAAGTTGAATCATTTTCATTTTCGTTGATCAACCTTAATTCAAATTTCTCCTCTCTTGCTGATTTTTTAAAATAAATAATTCCAGACAAAGGTGCACCAATTAATCCCAAAAGAATAGGCCACCAACCTAATTCAGGATATATTTGAATAATTACTAATCCCAGAGCACAAGAACCAAAACCGCCAAGGATACCTAAAAAAATTGCTAAAAATTTACTAGAAACAACTTGACCCTTGAATATTAAAATTCTTTGTTCAAAATCTCCTCCTGTTTGCTTCCATCCCCTCAAATTAAGCCATTCACATAAACCATTTAAAACCTTAATTGGCTGCTGAGAAGATGAAATCTCAACGATGGTTGTTCTATCTTTACTGGAAGCCCTAAGAAAAAAAAATAATCCTATGGCCAAGAGAATTGTCAGCAATAATGTTGAATTTAAGGAATATGACATTAAATAATTTTTTCTTGTAAGTTGAGAATAAAAATTAAAGTTACATCATATTATAATTTTCTAGAATTATTCTGTAAAATATTCCTATTAGATAAAAATTCTTAATTAAATAAAATCTTAAGTAATATTCTAAATTTTAAATTATCTTAAATACTTATTAAAAATGACTATTAAAAATAAAAATATTGATTTTCTTTATAGCGATTTAACAGTAGATTTATACAATCTTTACAAAAAATCATCCTACCTAGCTATTGACACTGAAGCAATGGGTTTAATTCATGGAAGAGATAGACTCTGTTTAGTACAAATATGCAATGAATTTAAAAGAACATCTTGTATAAAAATCGAACTTAATACATCTTCTTCACCTTATTTAAAAGCACTTCTTGAAGATGACAAAATTACTAAAATATTTCACTATGCGAGATTTGATGTAGCAGCTCTAAAATGCAATCTTGAAATTAATACAAAAAATATTTTTTGTACAAAAATTGCTAGTAAGTTGGCAAGAACTTATACAAATAGACACGGTTTAAAGGATTTAATTAATGAATTGTTAGATATTGAACTGGACAAAAGCTCGCAAAGTAGTGATTGGGGTAGCAACGAAGATTTAACAAAAGATCAACTAGATTATGCAGCAAATGATGTAAGATATTTAATTGAAGCTATGCATAAATTAAAAGTTATCTTAGAAAGAGAGAATAGATATGAATTAGCTCAAAAATGTTTCGAAACAGTTTCTGTACATGCTGATTTAGACATACTAAAATTCTCAAATATATTTGAACATTAAAAATCAATCTTCAGTTAAAAAATTATCTTCACCATTAAGAGTTTCCATAAGCTTATCAAGTATTCTTGAAGAACTTAATTGATCTCCATCATTTTTTTCACAAATTTTTAGAACATTTTGAGCAACTTGTATTTTTTCTTGAATAGTTTTCGAGCCTTCTTTTGCGATTTGAATTTCTACTTTCTTTTTAGCAGAAGATAAGCTTATACTCATAAGTTTTGCAATCTCTGAACAAATTTTTAGATATTGCCGATCATTTATTGGATACATAAAATAATTAATAATTAATAAGCTTGTGCCATTTACTAAGATAACAAATGAAGGTTTATGGCATCTACGATTTTCTTACTTGCTCCCGATTCCCCCATTCTTTTTTTGCCTATTTTTGCTTGTTCTAACCTATCAACTTTTCCTTTCAAAAGTAAACTTAAACGTTTTAAAAGAATTTTTTTGTTCTTGCAAACTAAAACACTACCGCCCAATAATCTTGATTGCCTTTTTGCAAATGATTTTGTGAATTGTGGTCCAGGTCCCGGTAGAGAGAGAGATGGAATTCCAAGGCCAGCAATTTGCTCTGTAGCAGTTCCTGCATTAGACAAGCCAACTTCTGCCATATTGGCCCATAAATTGAATTTACCTTTTCCAATCACTACATATTGATCTTTCTTTTTCCATACTGAATCTTCATCAATAAAAAAATTAATTTTACTCTGTTTTATGAAACCATATTTAGTTAAATAACTTTGAATTTTAATCACATTTGCATTAATGGTCAAAGGCAAAAGTAAAACCAAATCGTTAGTTAAATTAAAATCTTGCAAGCAATCAAGAAAATTATCAAGATTCTTTAATGCTTCTGGGTATCTACTTCCAATTAATAAAATAATCCTTTTAAAAGAATTAATATTTGATATCTTCTCATTTTTTACATCAACAAAATCCATCATTGGATTACCAAAGTATTTTGCATTAATCTTCTTCCTATTCAAATTATTTGCTGTTATTTTATCTCTCATAATTAAGTTTTTACATCTTGGAGATATCATTAAAAACATTTCCCATGGGTCCCATTCAGAACCTTTCAATTTATGATAAAAATCGCTTAAAGCCCAACCTGGTCCACTACTCCAAGTATGGTCACTTTTGGGAGTTCCAATAAAACTAAATTCGCATCCAGAAGACCATGCATAAAGTAATGGGAGAAAATCCCCTACTGCAATAATTTTGCAGTTTTGTTTTGACTTTTGTTTTAAAATTAAAAAATTTCTTAAATTATCAATTAAAAATCCCGCAAACAAATCAAGCAAAAATCCCTTCAGACTTTGATTACTAAAACCTCCACTAGGCAACTCTTTTAAATATCCTATTTTGCAGAATCTCTTTGATTTTATTGAATTAAATACATCTCCATTTCCTACTAAAGGCAAAACTGCAATATTTTTATTTTTTCTTATTTTAAGTAGTCTTTTTATTATTTCCGATGCGATTACATCTTCTCCATGTCCATTGCATATAAATAATAGAGAATGCGTCACCTTACTGTTAAGATCATAAAAAGATCCAATTGAATCTTTTTCGGCGGCATGGCCAAGTGGTAAGGCAGAGGATTGCAAATCCTTTATCCCCAGTTCGAATCTGGGTGCCGCCTTTTTAAATTTTTTTACACATTTAATTATAAATTGTTCTAAGAACTTCAATTGGAAATAAAGAGCAAAAAGTTTCAATTACTTATAAATATAAAAAAAATCTATTCTTCATTATTGATAAATATTACCCTATAAATTTGTTGATAAATAATATTTTCTTTCATCATATTAATTGTTTTTATTAGATTATTTGCAATTTGCATTTAACCATTTAATAATTATTATCTGCTACGCACATTCCTAAACATCTAACGCCATTTGATGCTGTTCTTTTGCAATGATCACATAAAATATTAACTTTCTTTTCAGAAAGATTAATTTTTGAACTATCTGGAATCTTTGAATTTATCAAATCTTGATTTGAATCAAATAGAGTCATTCTTTGAATCATCATTTCCGTCGATACTAACAACAAGTGAGGCATTTGTGTTAGAAGAGGGGATATCCATGATTTTTAGAGTTTCTTTAGGCTCATCAATAATTTGATTTTCTTCAGCACTCTCATCAACTGCACATGCTTCAAGAGCTTCTCGCAGTAATGAATCAAAAGTTGCTCCTGGCAATCTATGCCTAGCGACCTCAAGAAATGTTCTTGGTAAAGATTCAGAAGCAGCATCTCTCAAAGCAGGGTTATTCTTTCTATGTTCTTGTTCTTCTTCTATGGATTTAATGAACCTAAGTGTAACATCTCTTTTGGTAGAGGCTTTAATCCGCGTGTCGTTTTCAGGATTACTAATATTAGGTTCATTTTCAAGATCACCAAGTCTTTTTTCCAAACTATTCAAAACTTCATTAGCTTCTTTACTAATGTGAGCTAGTTGACCATCAGATAAGTTAGGTAAATCAGCAACAAAAACCTTGCCATGATCTCTAAGTGTCAAGAAAGTGGGTCTTGGGCCTTGTGCCTGTCTTCCACTAAATTCAGAGTTATTTCCTATTGGTCTTTTTGGAGGTGTAGGACCAGCTGAACTACGTCTACGTGTAATTCTTTGATTATTTGCAAAGGGCATTGAATAAAAAGGTAAATCTTAATACTTAAACTTCCGATATAATTCGGCGCTAATTTTATTATATTACATCCAACTTTTTCATTTGGGTATAAAAAAAAATTTTTTAAAATTCATTTAAAAAATTTGAAAAAAATTTAAATTAAAATTTCTGGCAAAAATTTTCTGATTTTTGAATGATTTTTTCGAACTATCTTTCCAATCTCCCAACTATCTATGTCATAGTCTTTGCAGATATTTAATATCGGTTCCTTAAATTGTTTATCAATAATTAAACAAAATCCCACTCCAAGATTGAAAGTATTCCAAAAATCTTTTTCAGGAATCGATCCTTTCTCTTTAAGGAATTTAAATAAAATAGGTATTTCCCAAGAATTGGTATTGATATAAGGAATAAAATCAGAGGGCATACACCTTGGTAGATTCTCTGGAATTCCTCCACCAGTAATATGTGACATTGCTTTAATTTCTATATTTTCAGATAACATTTGGTTAATCACATTATTGTAAATTTTTGTAGGTTTCAATAACTCATCATAAAAATTTAAGTCAAAAACTTTTTCAAATTCTTTATCTATTTGCTTATTGTTTTGAATTATTTTTCTTACTAAACTAAAACCGTTACTATGAACTCCATTACTTTTTAAAGCAATAATTAAGTCATTTTCAGATACTTTTTTGCCATTAATAAGCTTATCCTCATCAACTATTCCTACACAAAACCCTGCAAGATCATACTTATTTTTTGAATAAAATCCTGGCATTTCAGCAGTTTCTCCACCGAGCAATGAACAGTTATTTTCTCCGCAACCATATGAAATACCCTGAACAACCTTCAATAATTGTTTCTTATCAAGTTTACCAGTAGCAATATAATCGAGAAAAAATAAAGGTTTTGCACCGCTCGTTATAATATCATTCATGCACATAGCAACTAAATCAATACCAACTTCAAAGTGAAAGTTTTTACTTTGGGCTAATTCTAATTTTGTTCCAACACCATCAGTTCCTGAAACAAGTACTGGTTTTTTAAAACTATCGATAGGAATTCTAAACAAACCTCCGAACCCACCAATACCCTCAATCACATTAGATGTATGAGTTTTTTCAACTGCCTGTTTAATTTCGGAAACAAATTCTCGCCCAGCTTCTATATCTACACCAGATGTTTTGTAATCCATGAAATAAAAATGATAGACTTTCCCTATATAGATATTCCTCCCAAGATTGTATTTGTCCAGTAATTATTTATCAAATAGATTTATTTTTTAAAAACAAAGTGAAGAAAGTAATCATAAGAAAGACTAAAGAAATAGAAAATTGGAGGAGAAATATAAATAGTGAAATTAATTTTATTCCAACAATGGGTAATCTTCATAATGGGCATATAAAATTAATTTCAACAGCAAAAAATGACAATTCTAATGTTAATTTAGTAAGTATTTTTATTAATCCACTTCAATTTGAGAACAAATTAGATTTAGAGAATTACCCAAAAACAATTGACAACGATATAAAAATCTCCTTTGCAAATGGAGCAGATGCTATCTTCATCCCAACTACTGAAGATATATATCCACCGAAAAATAAAAATATTAAATTCCTGAAAGCTCCAACAGAACTATCTTCTTCATTATGTGGATTAAATCGAATTGGACATTTTGATGGCGTTTGTACAGTAGTTTATAGATTACTTAATCTCATCAAGCCAAAAAATCTTTACTTAGGAGAAAAAGATTGGCAACAACTTTTAATTTTAAAAAATCTTATCCTAAGAAAAAAATTAAATGTTGCTATTAAAACTATTCCTACACAAAGAGATTTTGATGGAATTCCTTTAAGTTCACGTAATGTACATTTATCAAAAAACGAAAGAAAATTAATTAGATTTTTTTCAAGTGAGTTATTAAAAGTAAAAAAAAATTTTCAACAAGAAAAAAAGATTAATTTAGAAGAAATAATAAAAAAGTTATCAGCAAAAAAAATTTCAATTGAATATTTAGAACATTTACACCCTCATACACTCCAAAAAGCAAGACTTGAGGATAATATTTCGTTACTGGCTGGTGCGATAAGATGTGGAGAGACAAGATTAATTGATCACGTTTTTCTAATGAAAAGAAGGCCGATTATTGCAATTGATGGCCCTGCAGGGGCAGGTAAAAGTACTGTAACAAAGTTAATAGCTAAGAAACTTAAACTTTTATATTTAGATACTGGAGCAATGTATAGGGCATTGAGTTGGCTTCTGTTAAAAGAAAATATTGATTACAAAAAAGAAAAAAATTTGCAGAATACTCTTAAAGAGATATCTATTGTTTTCAAGTCGAATACAAATTCATATCAAGATGTATTTATTAATAACCACTGTGTTACTGAAGCAATTAGGTCGCAAGAGATAAGTTCCATCGTTTCTAAAATTTCTTCAATAAAAGAAGTAAGAAAATTCTTAGTAGAAGAACAACGAAAGATTGGAGAATCAGGTGGACTTGTAGCCGAGGGAAGAGATATAGGAACTACTGTTTTTCCTAATGCAGAACTTAAAATATTTTTAACAGCTAGCATCGATGAAAGAGCAAAAAGAAGAAAATCCGACAAAAATAGTAAAAACTTACAAGAAATAGACCTTCATAAATTAAAAGAACTTATAAAGAAAAGAGATTTTGAAGATTCCAATAGGGAAATTTCACCTCTAATAAAAGCTAATGACGCAATAGAAATTATTACCGATGGATTTTCAATTAATGAGGTAGTCGATAAGATTATTGATCTTTATAATGACAAGATTCCTAAAGAGACTCGAGTCCAATAAAGTCAACAAATACTTTCTAAAAAACCGTTTACAGAGTCTTCTAAAATATCTAGGACATAATCAAAGCCCTCATCACCTCCAAAATATGGGTCAGGAACTTCTAGCTCATTAAAAACTGATCTAAAATCTTGTATTTTTTTAATCGATGGGAAATCACTTGAAGTTGTTCTATTTTTAAGGTCTTGAATATTTCTAAAATTTGAGTCGTCCATAGCAAGAATATAGTTAAATTCTTCAAAATCTTTGCTAGTAATTTGACGAGCCCTGCTTAAGATATTTATATCTCTTCTTTCTGCTGCAATTCTCATCCTAGAGTCAGCTTGTTTTCCAATATGCCAACTCCCAGTTCCAGCAGAATCAACTATAAAGCCATCGGTTAATCCCTTTTTTTTAAGTAGACTTATGAAGATAGCTTCTGCCGCAGGAGACCTACAAATATTTCCTAAACATACAAAAAGAACAGAAATTTTTTTCATATGATTTCAAATTTTAGTAGATTATAAGACTTTTAAGTAGTAAATAAAACTTTTTGAATTAAAGATTCAGTAAATTCTTTGCCAAACAAACTAGATAACATTGGTCTTGCTGGATCGTTATCTCTCCTATATTTTAAATAATTATTTTGACCATTGATTAATTCTTTTTGCAAATCAATATTGACCTCTTTGCTTTCGAAAAGAATTTCCAAATACAAATTAAGATATTCCTTAAATGAAGTATAAAGCTGATTAGCAATTAAAAAATCACTCCTTTCTTCTTTTGGTAATTTTGACCAGATTACTCCTGGAGAAAAAAATCTAGCTACATCTGCAGACATTTTTTCAGCTAATGGAAGTGATGAGTGACAACGAGTTTTGAGTTGTCTGAGTTTTTCTAACAACTCATTATCATATTGATTTTGTATTTTTAATGAAGGCTGAAAATCTACTACTAGTAAATGACTATTAGGTAGAGAAACAAAATCCACTCCAAAAAATGGAACATTATAAGTAGTATTGGGAATAATTAAAAAATTTAGAACAGAATAATTTGGACTATTAATACAAACTGCTCTTGCGAATTGAATTCTTTTTTTATGCGTTACACCCCAAGTAAAAAGATTCACATTTTTTTTTGATTTTTTTGAACCATAAGTTGAATCTTTATAAATATATTCAGAGGGAATGATTTTTTCTAAACAATTATATTTTATTAAATTATTAGTTAAATATTTTAGAAAATTATGCCATCTCCAATCTGGTCTATAAAAAATATTATCTTGTATTAACATTCAATAAATAATCTCATTATTTAATGTAAAAAGAAATTTATTAATAAATTTTTTTGTCCATTTTTCTCCAAAAAAAGATTTAAACAATTTATCTGCAGGGTCTTTTTCAAAACTGTACTTATCATATTTAATTTGATTAATCTTTATTTCTTCTGCACTTAAAAATTGATTCACAGGATTCAATTTATAGATATTCAAATAATTATTTACAAATGAATGGAATATATTATTTAAATCTCTATCAAGATTTAATTTATTTCCTCTACATATAATCACCCATGGTGAGAAATACTTTTTTGAATCATAGATATTCTTCATTTTATTATTATCAAATGCAGAATATTTTTTCTTAATAGTACCTAAACTTGAACAATATTTTTCAAGATACTTGCCTTCTTGAATTAAAGGTTGATAATCAAGTATTGCTAATAACTTTTGAGAAGTGCCAAACCATAAAATATCAGCTCCTAAAATAGGCACTTCGCTATCAAAATTTGGATATGCGACCGTATTAAAAACTTGAAGTTTTTTACCACCATCTAATCTGGTTATTCGCCATTTTCTATATTCAGAAGATGAAAAAAGCCAATTTTTAATTATATATTTTGAGTCTTCGTTATGATGTTCTTTGAATTCGCTAGATATTTGCACTTCATGACCATTTAATTCATCAATATTGGTTTTAAGGAAATCAACTAATGAATCAAACATAAATTACTAGGTCTCAGTACTTCCTTTCCTAACTTTTTTTGTAATGTAATTGAATACAATCTTGCCTAATACAGCAATCAAGTTACCTTCAAGCTCCTTAAACATTTTCATATTATAAGTAAAAGCTTGATTAGCTTCATCAATAATTTTATCAGCAGTCTTTTGATTTATTGGAAGTTGATTCAAAGTAAGGGAATATTCTTCCTTGAATTTCTTTTCGTCAGCAATTAATTCAAACTCGTAAAAATTTAAACCATCATTTCCCCGCAAATTTAATGCTTTTTTAGCGATCCTTTTCAAGATTTGCCCCCCAGATAAATCTCCTATATAACGTGTATAGTGGTGACCAACCAATAGCTCTGGTGCATTTTTTGCTACCTTACGAATTCTTTCAACGTATTCTTTTGCTGATTGAGAAATATTAATTTCATTCTTCCAGTTATCACCAAAATAAAATTTAAGATCATTTTCAAGAGTTTCTTTCCTAAATAATGATTTAAAACCAATAGGTTTTATTACAGGATGTTCCTCATAGACCAATCTTTCAATTTCTTCTTCCATAGCTTCATAAACAAAATATAAATCACTAATTAATTTTCTATAAGATTTTTTTTCAACAACTCCTTTTAAAAAACAAGCCACGAAGCCAGTATTTTCTGCCATAGTGTGGGATTTTTTTGTCCCTTCTCTTAATTGTCCTGCTAGAGCAACTGCCATATTTTGCATTATTTTTGTAAGTGTATTTAATCTACAAGGAAAATACAAAAAACAGCTAATTTTTGTTACCTGCGGATGTTGTAGAGAATAACTTATAAAGTTCTTTGCAAACCAAAAAGAGATTATCTTTTTGTTCCTTTTGCGGTAGATGAGTGCCAGTCATTTCCCAATTACCAATGGTAGCAACTCTCCATCTCTCGGAGGGAACAATCATACCTCGCATTATTATTCCTAATAATTTCGGGACTCTGTCATTGTTATCATTTTCAATTCTTAATTGTAGGAGTATCGCTCTACATTCAATAAGAGGACTCCAACCAGGGAAATGAAATGCAAAATCAATAGTATCTTGCATGGATTCATTATTTGAATTGTCCCAGGGACTAAAGTTGACGCTGGCATCTGGAAAATATTTCCGAAACAAAGCTGCAGTAGAAGCAATCTTATTAGCTATTTCAACATTACTTACATTTGAACTCGCATTCATAAGTAGCTGAGTATTTTTATGAAAATGACATAATTTGCTTTAACTTGCTTATTAACTTCTTTTTCTTTTAATAAAGATGTTGAAATGCTGATCAATAAAGTATTCTCTATTCACATTTGAATAATTAATTTCTAGCTTTTAAAGAAAATCACTCATCTCAAATTACAATACGAAGAACTTCAATGAGTGATCTTTTATTAATTCAATGCTATGCCAAAATTTGAAAAATTAACTTTACCTAATGAAGGCGAGATAATAACTTTTAATCAAGGTAAACCTGAAGTTCCTAATAATCCAATTGTCCCATTTATCAGGGGTGATGGCACAGGAGTTGATATTTGGCCAGCTACTCAAATAGTTCTTGATTCAGCGATTAAAGAAAGCTATGGAGATGAAAGAAAAATTAATTGGTTTAAAGTCTATGCAGGCGATGAAGCTTGTGAACTTTATGGGACATATAACTATCTTCCTCAAGATACTATTGAAGCAATCAGACATTTTGGTGTAGCCATCAAAGGTCCTTTAACGACTCCCATCGGTGGAGGTATTAGATCTCTTAATGTTGCTTTAAGACAAATCTTTGATTTATATAGCTGTGTCAGACCATGCAAATATTATTCTGGAACTCCAAGCCCTCACAAAAATCCCCAAAATTTAGACGTTATCGTTTATAGAGAAAATACTGAGGATATCTATATGGGAATTGAATGGGAAGCCGAGGATAATAATTGTCTTGAATTAATTAATCACTTAAATAACATTGTCATACCAAATACTAAAAATTTAAAAAATAGATTCATACCAAAAGGATCAGGAATTGGAATAAAACCGGTGAGTAAATCTGGCAGCCAAAGGCATATTAGGAAGGCTATTGAACATGCTAAAAGACTATCAGGAGACAAAAAGCATGTGACTCTCGTACATAAAGGGAATATCATGAAATATACCGAAGGTGCATTTAGAGATTGGGGATATGAATTAGCAGTAAATGAATTTAGAAAAGATTGCATTACAGAACGAGAAAGCTGGATTTTAGATAATATTCAGAAAAATCCAGAAATTACAATTGAAAATAATGCTCGAAAAATTGAACCAGGTTTTGACAAGCTCACTAATAACAAAAAAGCATTCATTTGCGAGGAAATTAAAGAAGTTATTGCATCAATATCAAATTCTCACGGAGATGGGAAATGGAAAGAACTTATTCTTGTTGATGATCGGATAGCTGACAGTATATTTCAACAAATTCAAACTAGACCTCAAGAATATTCAATTCTTGCAACATTAAACCTTAATGGAGACTATGTTTCTGATGCAGCTGCAGCAATTGTAGGTGGCCTAGGTATGGCTCCTGGTGCAAATATCGGAGATAATGCAGCAATTTTCGAAGCTACGCATGGCACTGCGCCAAAACATGCAGGTTTAAATAAGATTAATCCAGGCTCAGTAATTCTTAGTGGTGTAATGATGCTTGAATATTTTGGTTGGGATGAAGCAGCTAACTTAATTACTAACGGTTTAAGTAAGGCAATAGAGCAAAAAAAAGTCACCTATGATCTAGCACGTTTAATGGAACCGATAGTAGAACCCCTATCCTGCAGCAGTTTTGCTGAAGAAATTATCTCAAATTTCTAATTTTAATAATTTTTTTTATTTTCAAAAACTTTCCAAATATTAACAAGTGAATCTTTAGTGCCAATGTTTCCAGGATGTGTAACGATAGGAAGTTTTTCGTCATTTTTTAGATCGCAAGTCACCACTGAAATACCTGTAAAAATCTGTCCCTCAAGATAAACATAATCTGCTTTAAGTCCATTACTAAGAATCACATTTGTTGTTATTCCACCTTTTAAAATCAAATATCCCACCTCATACTTCAAATCTGCGACTAATTCAGCAATAAAACAAGCAAGTGAATTATAAAAATTAAATTGTTCAGAATAATCTAAGTTCATAAATTTTCTTGAAGTAAACAATACGGGAGTTTCTCCTTTCTGAAAAGATAATCTAATTTCTTTCAAAAATTTATTTTTAAACGACTTCGTTCGTTTCTGTTTATTCTGTGATGAAGTAATTTTAAAGAATTCAAAAACATCTAATTCAATTGGATTGCAATTACTTATTTCTAATAAATTTTTCAATTGAATTGTTGATAGTTCCACATAGGATCCAACAATTATCAGTCCTGGAAGAAAACTCTTTTCTTTATTTTTTATTTTTAAATTAGAAAAAAATGTTTCATCATGAGGAACGCTTTTTTTCTTAGAAATTGAACTTATAAAACTTGCTGCAGTTCGAAAAAGGAATTTTTTTTGTGTAGTTAGTTTTTTAATTACTAAAGAAAATTTTTTTAGTTGAGAATAATTTTCTACATCTACAATTACATGTTTATTATTCTTCAATTGCTTTAGTTTTTTAAAAACAATGTTATTCTCTTCATCATTTAGGATTTCGATGTCTGACAATAAAAGATTTTGAATATCTTCAATATTTATTTGCGATTTACTCTTCTGAAATAAAAGACTCTTTACATTACTTGTCTCATATCCAAAAATTTTATCTCTTGCAAAAATTGTTTGGCTAATAGGAATTTTATCAACAAAGTGCGTCCCATTAATTGTTAATCTCTTACCCTCTATAAAAGCTGGAATATGAAAAGTAGCATCAAAAGGACCTAAGCAACTATTTAAGACACTGGGCTCTAAAAAGTTATGTCCTCGAAGAGTTGAGTCTCCTCTGCTTATAAAAATAATTTCCTCTTCATAAGCTTGAGAAGCCATGACGATATGAAGATTTTTGCAAATTTTCTGGATTGTTAATTTCGCATCATTTTCCGATAGTGACCTTGTATTAGCCAAAATAAAAAATAAATTAGATTTAGATTCAAAACCTTTGACTAAAGTTGCGCAGTCCCACTTAAGCAGTAATAAGCAATCATGAACGGTTTGAGAGCCCGTTGGATCATCATCAATAACAACAAATTTCATAAGTATTGCGTAATTACTTAATAGATTTTATTTGTATTGAGGCATCAAACCTTTGACTATCATTTGAAGGAATTAATATATTTCTGAATCCATCAAGAAAAGCATTTCGTGGACTAGTCCAAGGTTCAAGACATATCATTCTTCTTGGCGGATCACTCCAAATAATGCCTAGATCAAAAGGATATGGATGATTTAAAGTTACCTGTCTTTTTAAAATTTTATCCCGAAAAGTACTTCTACCAGAAGTATACATAAGTAGATCAACTCCTAAATCAATATTATTTAACTCATCCAAAGTATTACTTATAATATTTTTTTGTTGATTCTGACAATTAAGGGGAGTATCAATAAACTCTAAATTTTTGAAATCTGAAATATTAAAATAAGGATGCAATCCAAAATTGATTGGCATAGCAATGTCTGTTTTGTTATGAATCGTAATTTCAAATTCTAAACAGTTAATCTTTAAGCTAACTTCTATTCTTAGTTCGAAATCGAAAGGATAATATTTTTTGGTTTGTCTAGATTCATTTAAAAATAAACATAAAAAATTTTCATTAAGGGAGTATTGCCATTGCAAATCTCTTGCGAAACCATGCTGTGTTAATTGCAAATAATCTTTTCCAAATACTGGACTAGAGGTATTAAGATTTCCACAAATTGGAAACAAGATTGGAATACCTCCCCTAATACTTTTTGTCTTGTCCTTAAATCTTTTTTCATCAAAATAAAGTATCTCTTTACCATCTGATACCCAATTTGTAATGACAGCTCCTCTTTCAGGACAAAATTTAATATAGTTTTTTTGATCTAATTGAAAGACAAAAATTCCTTGGTCTTTATTAGATAATTTAATTTGCACAATTGTTACTTAAAGAGAATCAACCCAATCCAAAATGTGCCGATTAACTAATTCAGGTATCTCATCATGAGGGCAATGTCCAGCATCAAGAATGATTTCTTTTGTATTCTTTGGTGTAAATTTTTTATATAGATTTCTTTTTTTAGGAGTGTTCATCCATGGATCTTTGCCTCCCCAGAGCAGTAATAATGGCGAATCGAGTTTTGCGAATAACTTATCCAATGGCAATCCTTGAGGACCTGATGGATTAAATACACTTCTAAAAACATTAAAAGCTCCATAATCTAGCGAAGGCTTTCTAATTGACTCAACTAAAAAATCATCAACATTTTTTTTATCAACATAAACTTGATTCAAAGTTTTTTTAATATTTTTTGGATTTCTCATATTCTCAAAAATCAAACGTTGAAGGACAATATTTTTCAAAAATATTCCTGCAACTGTTTCAACTGAAGTTTGCAACATATTCTTTTTGATATTTTTTTCTTCACTAAAATAACCCGCAGCATTAAGTAGTATGACTCCTGCAATGAGTTCATTTAATTCTGCACCAGCTGCTAATGCTGCATAACCACCCAAGGAATTTCCGACAACAATTGTAGGTTTTTTTATTTTCTCTTTTACATAAGCGACAACCTGGTCCTTCCATAAAGATCCTGAGTATTCAACATCTTGGGGCTTAGGACTTTTACCAAAACCAAGAAGATCCATAGCATGAACTTCGTATTTGCTACTCAAAACAGGAATATTGAATCTCCAATGATCCGTAGAAGCCCCGAAACCATGAATTAATAAAATTGCACATTCTTTTGATATTTGCTCGGGCTTAGCAGAAACATTATGTATTGGATAATTTAAAAAATTCCAGTCATAATTTACATCACCTTCTATCAGGGCTGATTTTTCCATTTATTTAAAACCTTATTTTGATTAATTCTAATAAACTTATTTCCTAAAGAAGACCCACAGGATCTGCTGCAACATCATCTGAAATTTTATTGCCATCATTTGGGGGCTTATCTTTTAGAACAATTCTCAAGAGAACAGGGGCAAGAAATGTAGTTCCAATAACCATTAATAAAATAGCTGCTTCAAGAGAGGGCGTTAACAACTTAGCGCTTGTTCCTAGTCCAAGGAAAATTAAACCAACCTCTCCTCTAGGCATCATACCTAAACCTACTACTAATCTATTTGTAGGTTTATCACTTGAAAATACCCATCCCGCTGCAATTTTTCCAATAATTGCTACGACTAATAAAAATCCCGCAACTACAAGAGCTGACCTACTTGCTGGATCAAGTGGATTAATAACTGATAAATCCATTCCAGCGCCTACTAAGACGAAAAAAATAGTTGCGAATAAGGATACTAAAGGTAAAACTGATTGTTGAATTGCATGATTATTTTTAGAACTACTAAGAATCAATCCAGCTGCAAAAGCACCTAAAGCTGCTTCTAATCCAATAGCTGTTGCTACAAAACAACACAAGACAAGTATCACAAAAGAAGCTACTACTACAGCTCCAGGAGCTTTTAATCTATCTAATAGCCAATCAAATCCTGGAGCTGCTGTTCGGCTTAATGCAATAGCAGCAATAACAAACACCACAGCTGCTGCGACTAATTTAATAATAGGAGCAATTTCTAAAGAACCTCCCGCCGAAAGAGCTACAACAACTGCAAGAATAACAATACCCAAAATATCATCCAAAACAGCCGCTCCAATAACAATTTGTCCTTCTCTAGTTTTTAAATATCCTAATTCACCGAAAACACTTGCAGTAATTCCTATACTTGTTGCGGTCATAG